>JANTGX010000038.1 GCA_024762755.1 Gammaproteobacteria bacterium | reverse complement strand
GGGGTGGGTCTCCAGAGTATGGGGTGAGGTCCGAAGTCGAGGCCTCGGACGGCACCCATATTACACCCGCCGCGGCCGGTGGGCGTGGCCCCTTCTGTTAGAATCCCTGCCCCATGGACGTCTCCCACATCATCGAAGACCTCAACGAGGCCCAGCGCGAAGCGGTGTGTGCCCCCGCCGGTCATACCCTGGTACTCGCCGGTGCCGGCAGCGGCAAGACCCGCGTGCTGGTGCATCGCATCGCCTGGCTGATCCGCACCGAGGGCGTCTCGCCCTATGGCGTGCTCGCGGTGACCTTCACCAACAAGGCCGCGGCCGAGATGCGCGGACGCATTGAGGGCCTGCTCGACCTGCCCGTGGGCGGCATGTGGGTGGGCACCTTCCACTCCCTGGCCCACCGCCTGCTGCGCATGCACTGGGCTGACGCCGGTCTGCCGCAGACCTTCCAGATCCTCGACAGCGACGACCAGCAGCGCGCCATCAAGCGCGTGATCCGCGAACTGGAGCTGGACGAGGCGCAGTGGCCACCGCGTCAGGCACAGTGGTTCATCAACTCGCGCAAGGACGAGGGCCAGCGCCCCGAGCACATCGAGGACTTCGGCGACCCCTTCCAGCGGCAGATGATCCGCATCTACCGTGCCTACGAGGAGCTGTGCAACCGCGCCGGACTGGTGGACTTCGCCGAGCTGCTGCTGCGCGCCCACGAGCTGTGGCTGAAGAACCCACGCCTGCTGGAACACTACCGCGAGCGCTTCCAGCACATCCTGGTGGACGAGTTCCAGGACACCAACACCATCCAGTACGCCTGGGTGCGCCTGCTCGCCGGCGACCGCTCGCGGGTCTTCGCCGTGGGCGACGACGACCAATCCATCTACGGCTGGCGCGGTGCACGCATCGAGAACATCCAGCAGTTCACGCGCGACTTCGGCGGCACCCACACCGTGCGCCTGGAACAGAACTACCGCTCCACCGGCAACATCCTCGAGGCCGCCAACGCCCTCATCGGACACAACGCCGAACGCCTGGGCAAGAACCTGTGGACCGCCGACGCCGACGGCGAGCCCATCCGTCGCTACGCCGCCTTCAACGAACGCGACGAGGCGCGCTTCATCGTCGATCGCATGCAGGATTGGGTGAACGAGGGTGGCAGCCACCGCGACTGCGCCGTGCTCTACCGCTCCAACGCCCAGTCGCGGGTGCTGGAAGAGGCCCTGATCCAGGCCGCCGTGCCCTACCGCGTCTACGGCGGCCTGCGCTTCTTCGAGCGCCAGGAGATCCGTGACGCCATGGCCTACCTGCGCCTGCTGGCCAACCGCCGCGACGACGCCGGCTTCGAACGGGTGGTCAACACCCCCACCCGCGGCATCGGCGAGCGCACCGTGGAGGCCGCACGCGCCTACGCCCGCGAACACGGCGTCGCCCTGTGGGACGCGGCCGCCGCGGTGGTCGAACAGAAGCTGCTGCCGGCGCGCGCCGCCAATGCCCTGCGCGGCTTCCTCGAGCTCATCGAGGAGATGGCCGCGGCCACCCGCGAGGCCGAGCTGTACGAACAGCTGGAGCACCTGATCCAACACAGCGGCCTGCTGGATCACTACAAGAAGGAGCGCGGCGAGAAGGGCCAGGCGCGCATCGAGAACCTCGAGGAGCTGGTCAACGCCGCACGCTATTTCGAACAGGGCGAACCGCCCGAGGGCAGCGAAGAGATGGACGAGCTCTCCGCCTTCATCTCGCACGCCGCGCTGGAGGCCGGCGAGCAACAGACCAGCGGCGGCGAAGACGGCGTGCAACTGATGACCCTGCACGCCGCCAAGGGTCTCGAATTCCCCCTGGTCTTCCTCTGCGGCATGGAGGAGGGCCTGTTCCCGCACCAGATGTCCATCGAGGAGCCGGGCCGGCTGGAGGAGGAGCGCCGCCTCTGCTACGTGGGCATCACCCGTGCCCGCGAACGCCTCTACCTGACCCATGCCGAGGCGCGCCGCCTGTATGGACGTGAGACCTTCCCCCACCGCTCGCGCTTCCTCGAGGAGATCCCGCCCGAGCTGATGGAGGAGGTGCGCCTGGGCGGCAGCGTGGCCATGCCCGTGCACAGCGGCTTCGGCGCCACACCGGTGCAGCAGGAGAGCCAGGGTCTGCGCCTGGGCCAGCGCGTGCTGCACGCCAAGTTCGGCGAGGGCGTAGTGCTCAACCTCGAGGGACAGGGCGCGCAGGCGCGGGTGCACGTCAACTTCGACGCCCTCGGCGCCAAGTGGTTGATGATGGCCTACGCCAATCTGCAGGCGGTTTAGGCCCCTTCGCCCCGCCCGCGGCGACCGGCGACCACCGGGCCCCCTGGCGGTGTGCAGCGCGACGAGACGACGAGGGACATGGCCAGAATCCTGCTGACAATACTGCTCAGCCTCTACGCGCTCACCGCCGCCGCACAGCCCCACGTGCAGGTGGAGATCCGCGGTATCGAGGGCGAGCTGGCGGACAACGTGCGCGCCTACCTCAGCATCGAGCAGCAGAAGGACCACCCCCTGTTGAGCGAGGCGCGCATCCGCCGCCTGCAGCAGAAGGCGCCGGCGGAGATCCGCGCGGCCCTAGAACCCTTCGGCTACTACCGTCCACGCATCGAGGCGCGCCTGGAGCGCCTCGACGCCGATACCTGGCGGGCCGTCTACACCATCGACAAGGGGCCGCAGATCCCCCTCGCCGCCTTCGACTTCCGCCTGCAGGGCGAGGCCGCCGACGATCCCGCCTTCCGCGCCCTGGCTGCCGAGCCGCCGCTGAAACCCGGCCAGGGTCTGGATCAGCGGCGCTACGAGGAGTTCAAGGCCGCGCTCAGCCGGCTCGCCGCCGAGCGGGGCTATTTCGAGGCCCGTTTCACCCAGCACCGCCTCGAGATCGACCTGCGCACCTACCAGGCCCGCATCACCCTGCACTTCGACAGCGGCCCCCGCTACCGCTTCGGTGAGGTACTCACCGACCAGTCGGTGCTCGATCCCCGTCTGTTGCAGCGCTATGTGCCCTTCCGCCGCGGCGATCCCTACGACCTGAACCGGGTCATCCAGCTGCAGCAGGCGCTCAACGACAGCGACTATTTCCAGCTGGTCGAGGTCGCGCCCGGCAGCCCCGACCCACGCCGTCGCGAGGTACCGGTGGAACTCACCCTGTTGCCACGCAAGCACCAGAAATACACCCTGGGCGTGGGCTATGGCAGCGACACCGGCGCGCGCGGCCGGCTCGGCTGGGAGGTGCCGCGCGTCAACCGCCTCGGCCATCGCTTCGACAGCGAGCTTCGCATTTCGCAGATCGGCTACAGCGTGGCCGGCCACTACCGCATCCCGCTGCGCGACCCACGCAGCGATCAGCTGGTCTTCAGCGCCGGCGAGATCCACGAGGAGACCGGCACCAGCAGCAGCACCCTGCGCACCGTCGGCGGCAGCGTCAACCACCGCCGCGGCGCCTGGCGCGAGACCCTGTCCCTCGACTACCGCGACGAACGCTTCACCATCGCCGAGCAGGGCAGCCGTTCCTACCTGCTCATGCCCGGGGTCGCCTGGAGCCGCATCTGGGGCAAGCAGCGCCGATTCCTGGTGCTCGACGGCGTGCGCCTCGACCTCGGCCTGCGCGGCGCCAGCGGCCGGGTCCTCTCGGACACCAGCTTCTTTCAGGCCAATGGCGGCCTGAAGCTGATCCGCAGCCTCGGCGCTGCCGGTCGTCTGATCGCCCGCGGTAGCCTGGGCAGCACCTGGACCGACTTCTTCCAGCGGCTGCCCAGCTCGGTGCGCTTCTTCGCCGGCGGCAGCCAGAGCGTGCGCGGCTACGCCTACCACAGCCTCGGCCCCACCAACGCCGCCGGCCAGGTGGTGGGCGGCCGGCGCCTGATCGTCGGCAGCCTGGAATACGAGCACCACCTCACGGGGCCGTGGAGCGCCGCGCTGTTCTTCGACCACGGCAACGCCATCGACGAGCCACAGGATCCGCTGGAGAGCGGCGCCGGCTTCGGCCTGCGCTGGCAGTCGCCGGTGGGGCCCATGCGCTTCGACCTCGCCTCCGCCATCAGTCGGCCGGGGCGACCCTGGCGCCTGCACATCAACATCGGGCCCGACCTGTGAGCCGCCGACGCCAGCGCCTGCTCGGCCTCCTCTTCGCCCTCCTGCTGGCGGCCCTGCTGCCGCTGGGCTGGCTGCTGGGCAGCACCAGCGGCCTGCGCTGGGCCGTGCAGCAGGGCCAGTCCCTGCTCCCTGGGGAACTGCAGTTGGGGCAGCTGGAGGGGCGCCTGCTCGGCCCGCTCACCCTCAGCGGGCTCGACTACCGGCAGGGCGAGTTGCACGTCACCGCCGAGCGCCTGGTCTTCGACTGGCACCCCAGCGCCCTGCTCGCCGGCGGCCTCGACCTCAGCCGCCTGCACATCACCGGGCTGGCCATTGCCCTGCCGCCGCCGGCCCCGAGTGGTGCGCAGGACGGGACGGGCAAGGCCCTGCCGGGCCTCGAACTGCCCCTGCGCCTGCGTCTGCAAGACCTGCGCATCGACGGCCTGTCCCTCTCGCAGCAGGATGCCCGCTACCACCTGCGCCAACTGCGCCTCGGCGCCAGCGGCCAGGGCGGACGCCTGCACATCGAACACCTGCAACTGGAGGCCGACGACGCCAGCCTGCAGATAGACGGCGATCTGCACCCGCGCCGGGACTATGCACACGACCTCAACCTGGCCTGGACGCTGCGCCGGGCCGACATCCCGCCGCTGAACGGCCGTGGCCGGCTGCACGGCGATCTCGACCACACCCGCCTGACACAGCAGGTCTCCGGCCCCTTCGAGCTGCGCCTGAAGGCCGCCCTCGACGACCTGCTCGGCCACCCCCGCTGGCAGGCGGAGGTGGATGTGACGCACATCGACGGCCGCCGCCTGGCACCGACCCTGCCCGCCGTCAGCGGTCGCCTGCAGCTGCAGGGGGAGGGCGACCTCGAGACCGCCCAGATCAGCGGCAGCGCCGAGGGCCGGCACCCGGAATGGGGCCCCTTCGACGGCCGCTTCCGCCTGCGGCGCGTGGCCGATGCGCCGCTGATCATCGACCAGCTGCTGCTGCACGCTCCGGCGCTGACCCGTCGGCTCGAGGCCCGCGGCACCTGGCAACCGGGCGCCGACGGCGGTCACGCCGACCTGGCCCTCACCTGGCAGGGCCTGCGCTGGCCGGCGCAGGGCCGGCCCTGGTTCGACAGCGCCGTGGGCAGCGCCTGGTTGGTCGGCAGCCTGGCGCACTACCAGCTGGGCCTGGCCACCAGCCGCCCCTGGGCGGAGGCACCGCCCTCCGACTGGTATGCCAGTGCCAGCGGCGATGACGCCGGGATGACCGTGCACGCCCTGCGCGTGGCACTGCTCGGCGGCCAGGCCCTGGCCCGCGGCCGTCTCGACTGGGCCGACCATTTCCGCTGGCAGGCCGAGGCCGAGGCCCAGGCCATCGACCCCGCCGGCCTGCTGGCCGAGTGGCCGGGCCGCCTGGACGCCCGCCTGCGCAGCCGCGGTGAGTTGACGGACGGCGGCCTCACCGCACAGGCCGAGATCCAGCAACTGCGCGGCCAGCTGCGCGGCTATCCCGTCTCCCTGCACGGCCGGCTGGGCTGGCGCGCGGCGGGGCTCGACGTGGAGACCCTGGCGCTGCGCAGCGGACGCTCCCGCCTCGACCTCCAGGGGCGCCTGGGCGAGCGCCTGGCACTGCAGTGGTCGCTCGACAGCCCCGCGCTGGAGGAACTCTACCCCGGCGCCCGCGGCCGACTCGAGGCCCAGGGCCGGCTCAGCGGGCCGCGCGCCACGCCCATCGTGGAGGCCCGCCTCGATGGCCAGGAATTGGGACTGGGGGAGTATCACATCGGCCGCCTGACGGGCCGGCTGGCCGTGCAGCCGACCACTTGGCAGCGCTTCGAGGTCGACCTGCGGGCCCAAGCCCTGCGTCTCGCGGGCGTGGCGTTGAACGACCTGCACCTGGTCGGCCAGGGCAGCGACGGCCGGCAGCGGCTACGCGTAGCGGCCCGTGCCGCAGAGGCCGAGGCCGTGCTGGTGCTCAGTGGCCGGGGCGGCCCCCAGGCCTGGCAGGGCCGCCTGGAACAGGCCGACATCGACAGCCGGCGCTTCGCCGACTGGCGCCTGCAGGCCCCGGCCGAGGTGCGCATCGAAGGCCAGTCACTGCACACCGCGCCGCTCTGCTGGAACAGCCACGATGCCCGCCTCTGCCTCACCCTGGCGCGTGCGCAGGCGCGCTGGCAGGCCGGTCTGGAGGCCAAGGGACTGCCCCTCGGCCTGCTCACGCCGGTGTTGCCGGCGGGGCTGGTGCTGGAGGGCCGCGCCGACGCCCAGGCCGAGTTCCAGCTACTGCCACCCCAGCGCCTGCGCGGCACGCTCCACCTCGCGCTGCCCGGCGGCGCCCTGCGCTACCCGGTACTCGAGGGCGAGGTCACCCGCTGGGACTACCGATCCGGCCGTCTGAACCTGGTCCTCGACGACCAGGGCCTGCGCGCCGAGGGCGACATGGCCATGCACAACGGCGACCACTTCCAGGGCCGGCTGGCCCTGCCCGGCGCCGAACTGCTGGCCCTCGCGCCCGAGCAGCAGCCGCTGCAGGCCAGCGCCGAACTGAGCCTCCACCGCCTGGGACTCATCGAGGCCCTGTTGCCCGATGTGCAGGACCTGCACGGCGAGTTCCGCGCGCGTCTGCGCGCCAGCGGCAGTCTCGCCCAGCCCCGCCTCAGCGGTGAGGCCAACCTGCGTAATGCGGCCCTGCGTGTGCCGCGCCTGGGCATCGGCCTCGAACAGGTGAGCCTGACGGCGCAGAGCGAGGGTTTCGAGCGCCTGCAACTGCACCTCGCGGCGCGCAGCGGCGGGGGCCTGCTCGAGGTCGAGGGCGAGACCCGCCTGTCGGCGGCGGACGGCTGGCCCACTCAACTGCAGATCAAGGGCCAGGCGGTCGAGGTGGCGCATATTCCCGAGGCACAGGTGCGCGTCTCGCCCGACCTGCGCGTGCACATCGTCGACCACCGCATCCAAGTCGAAGGTACGCTGCACGTCCCCTTCGCCCGACTGCAGCCCAAGGACATCAGCCTTGCCGCCAAGCCCTCGCCAGACGTGGTGGTGATCGGCGGCCCACCGGCACGGCCGGAGGCGGAGAAGTGGGCCATCACCACCCGCGTGCGGCTCAGCCTGGGCGAGCGGGTCAGTTTCTACGGCTTCGGTTTCGAGGGCCGCTTCAGCGGCGAGCTGTTGCTGGAGGACACCCCCGGCCAGCCCACCCGCGCCACCGGCAAGTTGAAGATCCTCGAGGGCCGCTACCGGGCCTATGGCCAGCGTCTGGACGTGGAACAGGGCCGTCTGCTGTTCGCCGGCGGCCCCGTCGACAATCCGGGGCTGGACCTGCGCGCGGTGCGTCACGTGGGCGAGGTGACCGCCGGCCTCAAGGTGCGCGGCAGCCTGCAACGGCCCCAACTGGAGCTCTTCTCCATCCCCGCCATGGGGCAGACCGACGCCCTCGCCTATTTGCTCCTCGGCCATCCCATCGAGGGCAGTTCGGAGTCGGAGGGCTCCCTGCTGGCCAAGGCCGCCCTGGCCCTCGGCCTGAGTGGCGGCGACCGCCTGGCGCGCAGCCTGGCCGAGCGCTTCGGCCTGGACGAGATGCGCATCGAGACCGGTGAGCGCGAGGACCAGGCCGCGCTGGTGATGGGGCGTTATCTCTCGCCGCGCCTCTACGTCGGCTACGGCATCGGCCTGCTCGGCTCCGCCAACACCCTCACCCTGCGCTACCAGCTTTCCAAGCAATGGCAGCTCAAGGGCGAGAGTGGCGAGCAGGTGGGCGCCGACCTCATCTACACCATCGAGCGCTGAGGGCCTGCTCCGGGATGCCCGGCCAGAAGCGTTCGGGGTGATGGGCCGGAAACGTCCCGCCACCAAAGAAAAAGGGGCGGCCCCGTCTGGGTGCCGCCCCCCGGAGGTGGTGACGAGCGGGCCTATTCGGCGCCGCCCACCAGTACCGTGGCCATGCGCTCGGGGTGGATGCGACGCTGGTAGGCGCCGTGGATGTCGGCCACCGTGAGTGCCTCCACCTTGGCGTTGAAGGTATCGAGGTAGTCCAGCGGCAGGTCGTAGAAACCGATCATGCCGATGTAGTCGATGATCTTCTTGTTGCTGGAGATACGCAGGGGGAAGCCGCCGGTGATGTTCTTCTTCGACGCCTCCAACTCGGCGGCGGTGGGCCCCTTGGCGACGAAGTCGTCGAGGATCTCGCGCATCACCGAGAGGGTCTCGCCGGCGCTGGCGTTGCGGGTCTGCGCGCCGAGGGTGTAGGGGCCCTTTCTGCGCATGGGGCGGAAGTAGCTGTAGGTGCTGTAGGCCAGGCCGCGCTTCTCACGGATCTCCTTGGACAGCCGTGCCACCAGGCCGCTGCCGCCGAGGATGTGGTTGCCCACATAGAGGGGGAAGTAGTCGGGGTCGCCGCGCCGCATGCCCGGCTGGCCCATGAGGATGTGGGTCTGCTGCGAGGGGTGGGCGATGCGCTCCTCCACCGCCGCCGTGAGATCCTTCACCGGCGGCAGCTCGGGGGCCGGCTCGCCGGCCGGCAGCCCGCCGACCACACGCTCGGCGAGGCGTTCGGCGCCCGCGCGGTCGAGGTCGCCGACGATGGCCAGCACCGCATTGCGGCCGACGTAGTAGCGCTGATAGAAGGCGCGCAGGCGCTGGGGGTCGAGGGCCTTGACGCTGGCCTCGGTGCCGTGGGGTTGGGCGGCGTAGGGATGGTCGCCGTAGATCGCCTTGTAGAAGGCCTCATCGGCCAGCGCGCCGGGGGACTGCTTGCGCTGCTGCAGGCCGATGAGCAGGCGGTTGCGTTCGCGCTTGAAGGCCGCCTTGGGGAAGTCGGGCCGCGTGAGGATGGCCACCAGGGTCTCCAGCGCGGGCTCGAGGTAGCTGGCATCGGACAGGCTGCGCAGGCCGAGGGTGGCCATGTCGCGGTGGGCGCTGTTGCTGAAGCGCGCGCCCACGGCGTCGAAGCGCTCGGCGATCTGGTTGGCGTCCATGCCACCGGCGCCCTCGGCCAGCAGGGCGTTGGTGAGCAGGGCCACGCCGCCCTCTTTGCCGTCGCGCGCGGCACCGGCGTCGAAGATCAGGCGCAGGTCGACGATGGGCAGCTGCGGGGCGGCGACGAAATAGACCCGTGCCCCGTTGGCGGTGGTCCAGTGCTGGATCTGCGGCCCGGCGACGGCCGTCGCGGCGCCCAGCAGGGCGAAGAGTACGACGAGGAGCTTAGTGCGCATGTTGGCCTCCGGAGGTGGCGGGGGTGTGATCGGCGATGGGCTGGGGGTCCAGCACGGCGATGGTCAGACGGTCGTCGGTGAGGTATTTGTTGGCCACCGCGCGGATCTGCTCGGGGGTCACCGCCTTGAGGCGGTCCACGTATTGGTCCATCAGACGCCAGTCCAGGCCCACCGTCTCCAGGGTGCCGATCTGCATGGCCTGATAGAAGATGGAGTCCTTTTCGTAGACCTTGGCCGCCACCACCTGGGCCTTCACCCGGTCCAGCTCCTCCTGGCTCACCAGCTCCGTCTTGAAGCGGTCGATCTGTTCACGGATGGCCCCTTCCAGGTCTTCGATGCTGTGACCCTGGGCGGGGGTGCCGTCGATGATGAGCATCTCGTCCATGCGCGCGTAGAGGTCGTAGCCGGCGCCGACGCTGGCCGCCACCTGCTGGGCGCGGATCAGCTCGCGGGTGAAGCGGGCGCTGTCGCCGCCGTCGAGGATGCCGGCCAGCATGTCGATGGCATAGGGTTCCCACGCCGCCTCGGCGGTCTTCAGCACCGGGGTCTTGTAGCCCATGATCAGGTAGGGCAGCTCGGCCGGGGCCTTCACCGTGATACGACGCACCCCACGTTGCTCGATCTCACGGCGCGGCTTCAGGCTGGGCACCGGGCGCGGCTTCACCGGACCGTAGTATTTCACCGCCAGCTCGGCCACCGCCTGGGGATCCACGTCGCCGGCCACCACCAGGGTGGCGTTGTTGGGCGCGTACCAGTGCCGATACCAGGCGCGCAGGTCGTCGGCGGTGAGGTGCTGCAGGTCGTCCATCCAGCCGATGATGGGGTTGTGGTAGGGGCTGGTGACGTAGGCCGCGGCGTTGAACTGCTCATAGGTGAGGGAGTGCGGCTTGTCCTCGGTGCGCATGCGGCGCTCCTCCATCACCACCTGCACCTCTTTCTTCATCTCCTCGGGGTCGAGCAGCAGGTTCTGCATGCGGTCGGCCTCCAGCTCGAAGCTAATGGCCAGGCGGTCCTTTTCCAGCTGCTGGAAATAGGCGGTGTAGTCCTGCCCGGTGAAGGCGTTCTCGCGTCCGCCGTTGGCGGCGATGATGGTGGAGAACTCGTTCGGCCCGTGTTTCTTGGTGCCCTTGAACATCATGTGTTCGAGCACGTGGGAAATGCCGGTGATGCCGATGTGTTCGTAGCTCGAGCCCACCTTGTACCAGACCTGGGCCACGGCCACCGGCGCGCGGTGGTCCTCCTTGACGATGACCTTCATGCCGTTGGCCAGGCGGTATTCGTGCACGTCACCCTCGCTGGAGAGCGGGGTCAGCGGCGGCGCCTCGGCCTTGCTGGGGACGGTCTCTGCCTGCCCGGACATGGGCGGCGTGGCACAGCCGCTCAGGCCGACGGCGAGCGCGGCGAGCAATAGGGTTGTCTTCGGCAGTCGCTTCATGGGATTCCCTGTCTTGTTCTTGGTTGAGGGCGGCGGGGGCGGCTGACGCTGGTCGGCCGCGAGTGGTAGCATAGCCTACCCAATCGGTCCGCTGATTGACACGCGAACCCCCACACACGATCGAGTCAGACCCACCCCCACCATGTTTGGTTTCATCAAGAAGAAAAAGTCCCAAAAACCCGCCGCGGACGAGGCATCCACCGCCGCACCCGAGGCAGAGGACGCGCCTGCAGAGGCGGTCGCCGAGGCGTCCCCGCAGGGCAGTGAGCCCCCGCCGCCGGCAGCGGGCGAGGAGACGCCGGCCGCCGAGCAGGCCCCGGCATCGCCACCGGCCGACGAGAAGGCGCCCAAGAAGGGCCTCTTCGCGCGCCTCGCCCAGGGCCTCAAACGCACCCGCAGCGGGCTCACCGACGGCCTCGCCAACCTGGTGCTCGGCCGGCGCAACATCGACGACGAACTGCTGGAGGAGATCGAGACCCTGCTGCTCACCGCCGACGTCGGCGTCGAGGCCACGCAGGAGATCATCGGCGACCTCACCCAGCGGGTGGCGCGCAAGCAACTGGCCGATGCCGATGCCCTGTTCGACGCCCTGCGCGAGAACATGCTGCGCATCCTCGAACCGGTGGCCCAGCCGCTGGTCATCCCGGCCGACGAACAGCCCTTCGTCATCCTCATGGTGGGCATCAACGGTGCCGGCAAGACCACCACCATCGGCAAGCTGGCCAAGCGCCTGCAGAGCGAGGGCCGCAGCGTCATGCTGGCCGCCGGCGACACCTTCCGCGCCGCCGCCGTGGAGCAACTCGAGGAATGGGGCCGGCGCAACGAGATCCCGGTCATCGCCCAACACACCGGTGCCGACTCGGCCTCGGTGATCTTCGACGCGGTGCAGGCCGCCAAGGCGCGCGATATCGACGTGCTCATCGCCGACACCGCCGGCCGCCTGCACACCCAGGCCAACCTCATGGAGGAGCTGAAGAAGGTCAAACGGGTCATCACCAAGCTCGACGCGCACGCCCCGCAGGAGGTGATGCTGGTGCTGGACGCCGGCATCGGCCAGAACGCCGTGATCCAGGCCGAACAGTTCCATCAGGCCGTGGGTGTCACCGGCATCACCCTGACCAAGCTCGACGGCACCGCCAAGGGTGGCGTGATCTTCGCCATCGCCAAGCGCCTCGGCCTGCCCATCCGTTTCATCGGCGTGGGCGAGGGCATCGACGACCTGCGGCCGTTCGTCGCCGAGGAGTTCGTCGACGCGCTGCTGGCGCGGGAGACCGGGTAGCTTGGGTCTCCACACCGCGACGTGATCACATTAGCGCAGCAGACGACCCGCCATGATCCAATTCGACAACGTCAGTAAACGCTACCCCGGCGGCCACGAGGCCCTGTCCGGCGTCAGCTTCCACCTCCAGCCCGGCGAGATGGCCTTCCTCACCGGCCATTCGGGTGCCGGCAAGAGCAGCCTGCTCAAGCTCATCGCCCTCATCGAACGCGCCAGCCGCGGCCAGGTGATCATCGACGGACAGAACCTCGGCCGGCTGAAGAACCGCCACATCCCCTACCTGCGGCGCAAGATCGGCGTGGTGTTCCAGGATCACAACCTGCTCTTCGACCGCACCGTGTTCGACAACGTCGCCCTGCCGCTGATCATCGCCGGTCATCACCCCAGCGAGGTGGGCCGGCGGGTGCGCGCGGCACTGGACAAGGTGGGGCTGCTGGGGCGCGACAAGGCCTACCCCATCACCCTCTCCGGCGGCGAGCAGCAACGCGTGGGCATCGCCCGCGCGGTGGTCAACCGCCCCCCCCTGCTGTTGGCGGACGAGCCCACCGGCAACCTGGACCCGGAACTCTC
>JANTGX010000037.1 GCA_024762755.1 Gammaproteobacteria bacterium | reverse complement strand
GTGCGGGCCATCGCGACCTCGCTGGCCAGGCGCCCGGCCATGATGTCCCGCTCGTCCGGTGGCAGATCGCGCAGCGCCTCGACCACGCGGCCGGTGATGGCCACGCCCGGCGCGGAGATTTTCTTGAGGTCCGCGGCAGCCGGGGTGCCCGCAGCGCCGATGACGGTGGCGATGTCGGCAGCGACCGCCTTGCGATGTTGCTCGTACTTAGGTCCGAGCCCGTTGCCGGGGCGGCCGGTCCGGGTCGTGCAGCCGTCGCAGGTTCGCAGCTCCACATCGCCTAGCACGTCCACTGCATACTTGCCGGCGTCTTGGGGCTTCGGGAACAGCTTGGCCATCCGCATGTTCACGCCGGGCGGCGGAGTGTAGGCGGAGTTGTCGGCCGGCGCGCGGCCGAGCATTGCATTCCAGCCGGCCTCGGTGGTATTGCGGATCACCTGGATGGGGGCCTGGCCCGCCCCGCCCGCAAAGGTCGTTGTGCCCTTGGCAACCTGCGGAAACGGCACACCCAGGTCGCCGCCGGTTTTTTCCACGTTCTCCTTGGCCGTGACCGCATCCTTGGTGCTGATCATCTCCTTCTTCCAGGCCAGCGATTTGGCCTGCTGGAGCAGGTCGGCGTAGGGGTCCTGGCCGGCCAGGATGGCCTGCTCGAAGTCCTCGCAGCTCTTTTCCGCGGCGTCGAAGTCGAGTTTGAAGTCTGCGGTGTAACTCTGGAACATCTCATAGAGTCCCGGCAGCGCGCGCTGAAACACATACAGCGGCAGTGAGGCTACTGCGCCCTTGGCGGTGGCCATAATCTTGTTCTTGAGTCCACCGGCCACGCCGCTGAAGGCATTCTTGACGGTCGTGACGACATCGAAGTTGCCGCAGCTGTAGCTCATGTTGAGGGCCGCATGGGCTCCGATTACGGTCGATGCGCCGTTGGGGTTCTGGATCGAGACCGGATCGGCCCCGCCGATGGCGTAGTACCAGGATTGTGCGCCGCCAGGCAGTGCGGGATCACCGGGAACCGCCTGGGCCGAGGGCGCGAGGAGCACGGCCGCCAGGAGGGGGCCGAGGGCGCTGCGGTGGAAGCGATTCGTCATGGATCGGTCCTCAGAAATCAATGCTGAACAAGAATTTTCCCAGCGCCAGGCAGCATTTGTAAGGGCGCCAGAGGTTGAAACCGTACTCTCCATCCGCGCTGCGGCGTAGGTCGGACCAGCTCGCCAGCGAGAGGCTGTCATTGTCCCCAAAGGCGTAACAGCTCTTGTCTAGCTTCGGGTGGAACATCTGCCAGGTGCCCGTGCTCGGGTCGGCCTCTTTCAGGGGCGGCGGGTCCCAATATTTCATGCCGAAGGTGCCCATGCGCACGCTTGAGAGCGGGACATACACATGCGGTTGCCCGGTCCGTGTCACGATGTCGCCGACTCGTTGGGCGATCACTGCCCCGGCCTTCGGTTCGGACTGTTGTACGACCCGGCCGGTGCGCGGATAGACATTGCCCCAGGTGTTCAAGGGGAAGCTGCCGATCTCGCGGAGGCCCGGAATGAAGGCCGCCGGATAAAGTGATTCGACCGGCGCGATGCCGCGCCATGTCACCGCATCCAGCGGTGATTCGAAATAGGGAAACATCGGCACGGCGCGGGAGGCACAGATCAGTCCCAGAGAGAGGCCGGACAGGCCCGCGATGGCCGCACCCAGGGGATGGCCATAGAGATCCGCGTCGCGGAATATCTGGTGATCCCGCGCCCAACCCTTGCCTTTGCGCTGCTCGATGTTGCCCGCGCCGTCGATCAGCGGTAGCGAGATCGGTCCGATCCCGGTTTTGGTGAAGGTGGTGGTGAAGGCCTCCGGCGCGTAATTGAAGATTTTCGGAGAGACCTTGACCTTGCAGCCGAAGAAGCCGCACTTGAGCCAGAAGCAGAGCCCGGCGACACGCCACTTCATGCACGAAAGCAGACCTGCCGTGGCGGCCGTGGTGGCCTGCGGCGCCCGCGTTATCCCGGTCCCATAGGTGGTGCCAGCGAATCCGATCGCTACGCACAGGGCGAATGCGGCCGCATGAGGCCCTCGAGTGCGCCACCTCACCGATCATCCCTCCATTGTTCGTAGTAGCGGTGCGCGACCGACAGATCGGTGACACCGTAAACCACCGCTTGACCGTCGAACACGATCGCCGGATAGCGATCCAGGCCATAGGCCAGCTTGGCCTGCACCAGCCCCTGCGCCGCGCGCTCGAGCGCGGCCGGGTCGAGTTCGGACAGCCGCGGCTGGGCCAGCGTGGCCGCACGTTCCGGATCGGCTGGCAGATCCTTGGAGACCCTCTCCAGGGCTCGGGGCAAGGCATCGACGTAATAGACAACCGCCGTGGGTATTGCCTCGGCATTGACCACCGGATGGGCCTGGTCGGTGAACACCTCGACCTGGGCCGCCCAGGCGCTCGGCAGACCGCCACACAGGGCGGCCAGCAGGAATACCCGTCGTCTCAGCATGGGGCGCCTCCCGCGTTCTCCGCGCCCTGATCGGCGCGCTGGGCCTCGATGCGCTCGGCGATCTTGAGCGCGGCTTCGACCTCGGTACAGCCGGTCTCACGCATGATCTGTGCCCGATCGGCCTTCTCCTCCTTCTCGGTCTGCGCCAGCGCCAGGGCGATCGCTGGCGGCACGTTGCGGAACAGGGCGGCCATGGCGTCGGTCAGTACCACCCCTTCGGTGTATTTGCCGCTTTCCTTGCGCGCTGAGAGCAACAACTGGTGTTGCTCATCGCTCAGCTTGCGGAAGCGGGCGACCTGTTCCACCTCGTCGTTGGGCATCACCAGGCACAGCCACCACTCGAGCATGTTGAGCATGCGGCTGCTGGCATCGGGGAAGTCGTTGAGGTTCTGCGTGGCGATCCAGTACCAAGCGCCGTATTTGCGCCACATCTTGGTGATCTTGATCACGTAGGGCGCCAGCAGGGGATTGGTGGTGATGATGTGGCCCTCGTCGGTGATCACCAGGGTCGGCCGCTCGTCGTGCTGGTGATGTTCCACCACACTATTGATGTGATTCATCAGTGCGACATAGGCGACGGTGAGCTGGTCCTCGTAGCCCTCACGCGCCAGGATGCCCATCTCGAGGTGGGTTACGTCCACGTCTGGCCATTGGATGCCGGGGCGATTGAAGAAGTGTCCGGCCAGGCCGGAGCAGAACAGCATCAGCGAGTCGGCCATGTCCACCGCCCGCTCGCGCCGGCGCGGATCGAGCGACTGGTCGCCGGACAGGCCCCGCAGGGCATCGGCCACGTCCTCGGTGATCACCTGGTCGCGTCCATCGACGCGGGCCGTCTCGGCGGCGGTGAGGATGGCGCGACGGATCAGCATACGGTCGGCGCGGGTCATCCGGGCCTCTTCGCGGGCATCGCCGCCAGTGATCATGATCCGCGCCGCGATCTCCATCTCGCCGAGTAGGTCGCGGTTTTCCTCGAGTGCATCAGCGTTCTCCTCCTCGATGGAGGCATCGTCTGGCCCGTCGAGCGATCCATCATCGATCGTCGCCTGCGGATCATCGAGCAGGCTCATGGCTCCGGCGAACGGCGGCAGGCTCACATCGGCGCCTGGCTGCATCGTCACGCTGTGGACCGACAGGCCGCGATCGGCGAGGTAGTCGCAGAGGAGCCCAAAACTGTTACCCGCCTCGATGATGTAGATGCGGGGTCGCCACACGGCCAGCATCTGCAGAATGAGGTAGACCAGGGTCGCGGATTTGCCTGCGCCGGTCGGGCCGACGATCAGCATATGGCCGTTCTTGCGACGGTCGTGCTTGCTGAGCGGATCGAACGTCAGCGGCTCGCCACCCCGGTTCCAAAAGCAGACACCTGGATGGCCGGTGCCGCGTGAACGGCCATAGACCGGCAGCAGCGAGGTCAAATGGCTGGCGAAGGTCAGGCGTGAGCGGCGGATTTTACGATCGAGGGCCGGCTCGTAGTTCATTGGCAGGTTGCGTAGCCAGGCGTCACAGGCGAGCGACTCTGCGGCACGATCGACCGACTGCAGGCCGACCTGCAGGAGCAGGCTCTCGACATGGTTGACGCGGCTGCGCAGCATGGTCTCGTCCTCGGCCCGGACATAGAAGCTCAGGTAGGTGGGGACCAGGCGGTCGCCCCGCGCCATCTGCATCTCGACCTGAGAGGCGTTCTCGTGGGCGAGCACCGCCTCGGCCGCATCCCCAACCGAGGCCCGCTTGACGTGGGCCACATGCGCCCGCAACACGTCCTGCGGCCGGCAGATCAGGGTCATCGCCATGACCGAGCCGGGCGGCATTCGGTCGAACAGGGCGTAGACCTGGTCGCCGACGGTCCGCTCGGCGGTCAGCGCGCCGATCTCAGGCCGACGGCGCAACCCCTGGATCGAGATGGCGGTGTGCGGTAGGCCGTCGAAGTACCAGAGATTCTGCTCGGGATCCGAGACGGGCACCGAGAGGGTGAGCATTTCCGAGTAATCGTGCCCGAACGGCAGATCCTCATTGCCCGGATAGGGTGCAAGATCGCCGAGGCGGTCCGGATCGCCGTCACAGACGCGGGGCTTCGGGTTGAACCATTGCAGCAGCCAATAGTACAGATCGGGGCCGTCGTAGATGCGCGAGGCGACACCAGCGGCATCGAGGGCGGCACGGAGCCGGCCCATCTGGTCGTGCAGCTGTTCGATGGCGGACTCGAGGGATATTTCTTCGCGCTGCAGCCGGCGATAGAGCACCAGCCGGGTGCGCCGGATCCGGCCGCCCCAGCGCCAGTTGGTGACCACGGTGTCATCGAAGATGCCCCCTGGGCGGCTGACCGAGCGCAGGTGCGCGCGCATCAGGTTCAGCCATTCGCGCGTCATTTGGGTCTCTTTCACGTCGTCCCGAATGTAGGCCTCGATCTGCGCCATCATCTCGCGCAGATCGGTCTCGTCCTGCACATAGGCCTGGACCACCCAGGGCGAGGGCTCGAGTTCGAGGATGTTCGACTGAACGCCGAGCAGGGAGCGGTGGAGGTTTTCCAGAAACTGTTGGGGTCGGGCTTCGCAACCGACCGGGGTTAGTTCGAGGACCATGCCAACGGACTGACCATCCTCGAGGAGCATCGCCTGGTGCTCGGGCAGATACTCCATCCAGGGCAGCAGGTCGGTGAAGGACGGCGGCTCTTCATATTGTGTCTTTGCGATATACGACTTGGTGACCGGGCGATGCTGGCGTCGGGGTTCTGCAGAGCCCTTTGCACCTGCGGCACCCGCCCCGAAAAGTGCGAACAGGGAAGGTAATAGACGGCTCATGGGCGATAGACCTCCCCAGGCAGGGCGTACTGATCGACCCGGTACATCGGGAACGCCGTGCTGTAACCGGGGACCGGCGCGCCCTCACGACTCAGGTGGGGATAGACATAGAGCACCATCTGCGGGTTGGGCAGTAGCGGGAACTGTTGCTCGATCTCGGTGGCCGCCTCGCGGGTATAGGCGGCGAGATCCTCCCGGCTGGGCGAGAGCGGCCGAGCGATGCTCGCACGCGGCGTGGCGCCGGCCGCCGCCGCGCTCGCGTGCATGTGCTGATCGTAGATTTGCTTCATGGTCGGACCGTCCTGGGGCAGGATGTCCTCCTTGGTACTGGCACAGCCGGCCAGCAGTCCCAGGGCTCCCAGGGCGGTCAGGGTCTTAGTCCAGATAGCCATAGGGGCCTCCTTGTCCGGCGCGTGCGGTGCGGTGATCGAGCATTCGCCCGGCCGGGTCGTAGTCGATGGGCAGGGTCACATCCAAATGCACCTCCACCTCGGTACCGGCCGGTGCGAAGATGGCGTCGAAGGAGTTGGCCATGCGCTGATCCAGCCAGTTGGTGATCTCCTGGGTGCCGCTGGAGACGGTCTTGCCCAGGACATACGGCCCCTTCTTGCCGGTGACCGAACTCGATGCCACCGCTCCGTCGAGGGCGGTGCTGGTGGTGGTCTGTGATGCGGCCGCCGCTTCGGCGGCCGCGCCGAGGGCGGTCAAACCGACGCGCTGGCTCAGGAAGGCGGGCGCGTTAGTGATCTTCTTGCCGCTGATACACGGCACACCGAATTTGTCGGAGATCCAGCCGATGGCCTCCTCCTTGTCCTTGCCGCCTTGTCCGGGCTTGCGCTCGCCGAAGGTGAGGACATGGCCGTCTTCGAACACGAAAGTCGCGCTGGTGAGCTTTCCGCGCACGCATGAGAGGGTCCAGTCGCCGATGGCATAGCCGGACAGGACCATGCCCTCCAGGCCAGGGATGTGATGGCCATTGGCGGCGAGGTTGTCGGCCCCCACCAGGACCTTGATGGGCATCGGATCCTGGACCTGGCCGCCGACCGGGACGCGCCCGACCAGGGCGCTGAAGGCGGTCGAGCCGATCAGGGTCGCATTGGCGGGCAGGGTATAGACCGGTTCGATCTCGGCGGCGGCCTCGACTCGTGAGGCCGCCCGATGCGCCACTTTCTCGAGCACGCCTTGCGGCTGACCTGCGGTGACGCTTTGCGGCTTGCCGCCAGGCCACAACAGGGAGCTGCCGGCCGCGCCGTTGGCCGCGATCTCGGGCGCCTTGGCCGCGCCGGGGACTGCATCGATCGGCTCGATCCAATGGACCGCGCCGGTCGCGCCCTCGAGGCCGAAGCCGATGGGCATATCGCCTCCCTGGCTTGGGCCGCTGGTAGGTTTCGGGAGGTTCATCGCCTGGGTGCCCACTTCCGTCAAACGGTTGCGCAGCCGGTCGATCTCGGCCTGCAAGGACGAGAGCGCGCGGTTGTCCTGTTGTCCCTTGCGGGACAGGTCATCGGCGACCTTGGCCTGGACCTTGTTCACGATCCGGTCCTCGTTCTGCCGAAGATTGGCGTTCTGTTCGCGCAGGCGTTGGTTCTCTTCGGTCAACTGCTTGGTCTGATCGACCAGCTCGGCGACCTGCGCCGAGAGCGAGCGCACTGTATCGGCAGGCGTGTCCGCGTCGGGCTTCGGGGCCGTCGGTAACTCGCCGAGCATCGCGGGCTCGGGTTTCCGCTGGCCGCTCTTGATGACGACGACCACGGCGATCAGCAGCACCAGGGCCCCGATGATGGGGATCAAGCGGTTCATGGTCATCGCGGCGACCCTCCTGTGCGGGCCGATGCCAACGACCGCGGTTCGGCAAGCCAAGCGCCGATGGCCTGCCCGAAGCGACGCGAGGAGACCACATAGGCCGTGGTCGTGTCGGTCGTCTTGCCATGGGGGCTGAGCCGTGCGTGCTGGAAGCTGGCCGCCAGCCAGGCACCGCGCAGGTCGCGCGGATCGAGGATCACTGGATCATTGGTCCGGTTCTGTAGCCGGCAGGCGGTAATCCAGAGCGGTCCGTCGGGTCCATTGGCCCGCCAGCTCGCCACCGGAGTCGCCTCGATGGCCCCGCCGCGCAGCAGCGGAATGGACTCGCGGATGCGTAGCGGTGCCCGGACGATGGCGCGCGAGCGTGGTATTAGTCGCGGCGGGGCATACAACGATTGGGCGGCGTGACGAACCAGGGCGACATAGCCGACTGGCTGGGGACCGGCCGTCGTTGGGGAGGCGCTTGGGGCCTGCGGCGTCTGCGCAACCGGCGCCTGGGCACCTGCCGTCGTTGGGGTCAGCACCGACAGCGCCGGACCTGCAGGGAACCGCTTGTCGGCGGCCAGGTCCAGCAACACCGACTGACCATTATCGGCCTGCAAGAGCAACCGGGTGGCGGCAAAGGGTTTTTTCGCGAGCAGGTAAGCGCGGTTGCCCAGCACCTGAATGCGCAGGCCGGGCACCGGCCCGCCCAGCAGTCCGGCGCGTATCGTGTGGGCGCCCGGCAGCGCCACGATGCGCTCGGCGCCGAGGTGCAGATCGACCGGTATCGGAACGCCGCGCCAGACGATCGTTTCGGTCGCCTCGCCGCCAGACCCAGGCTCGGCCGCGGCATCGGCCGCTTGGGTTTCGGCACTCCAGGCGGCGGGCGCGGTGGCGAGGGTGAAAAGCGCCGCCATGAGCCATGCTTTGAGGCCGTTCATGAGGCATCCTCCTGCGTTTCGGTGACTTTGTAGGGGCCTTTACCAAAGAATCCGTCGATGGCCAGGCCCCAGGGGTTGCGTTCGCGATCCACGTCGTAGCGCACCACGCGCAGCGGCCAGACGATCCGGGTGTGCTTGACCTGTAGACCGTTCACCGTCTCGTTGACGGTGGTATCGAGGGTGACCTCCCACACGCCGTCGGCGATCTGGCGGACGCGGGTTTCTGCGTAGGATTGGCCAGGGGTCTCGAGCAGGGCGCGGACCCGCCCGGCCAGCTCGCCCTGGCGTCCCCGCCGCTTCATGTCGCGCTCGAGGTGGGCCATGAAATTCGGCGTCAGATAGGCCGCAAACTGATACAGGCGTTTGGGATAGTCCTTGTCGCCATTCTCCGGCCAGCGGTTGATCTGCTGCCACATGTAGAAGGCGAAGGTGTAGACATTCGGCTTGGGGATCTCGTTGATATGCAGCGTCGCGCCCGCGGAAAGATCCGGGGGCACATGGACATCGATCTGTTTCGGCGCCTGGGACCAACCCCAAAAGGCATAGGCCAGGAAGGCGGCGAGCAGCATGATGACCAGCCACAGGCTGATGATGTGGGCCCTGGCGTTGTCGATTTCGTGTCGATAGCGCGAGATCATCGGGATTTCCTTGCAGAAGGACCATGGCCGGTCCGGCCGATGGACCAGGGGCCATTGCGTAAAAGGAAGGTGTTGCCACCGAACAGGCGTTGCATCAGCACGCTGAACATCACCTGGTAGTAACCCTGTGGGCGACCGCGTTTGAGGCGGCGCAGCACCACGGATCCGGCGTATACGCCGCCGAGGAAGAAGAACCCGGTCAGCGACAGGGCGACAGGACCGAGGCCGACGGCCAGGCTGATCAATAGCACCAGCGGCAGCAGGCCCAGGCCGACGCCGATCGAGACCATCAGCACCTCGGTCGTGGTCAGTCCCAGGATGGCCGGGGGCTCGCCGTCCACGCGGTCGGCAAGCACCCCGTAGGCGCTACCCGGATCCTCCGTTCCGGCGTGTTCGCGCATATCAGATGATGCCGGTGGCCTGGGTCAGCAGGTAGGTGCCGAAGGCGATACCGCCGGCCGAGACCAACCCGATCCTGGCCATATCGCCGATGGTGCCCTTGTTGCTCAACACCTGCACTACTGCCCAGATCATGCCCACTGCGCCGATCATGAACAGGAGCACGCCCACGATGAGGATACCGACCTCCGATAGATCCTCGAACACACCCTTGAACCAGGCGATGGCATCGTTGGCTTTCGGGCTGGTCGAGGGAGCCGGCGGCGAAGGCACTGCGGCCAGGGCCGAGGCCGGGGCCAGTGCGACAGCGGCGCCTGCGGCATACCACCAGTGAGACAGTCTGGCTTTCAGTTTTTGCATCGTTTGCATCGTTCGATTCCTCCAAGTGTGTTGAACGACATGCCCGCACGAGTGAGAGAATCGAGCCGGGGCGGGCATCCGGCTCGAAGTCATCAGGTGTTTACCCACCACATCGCCAGGGCGATCACCGCCGAGGCGCGGAGGCCGACCCACACAAAATCGATCTCGCGGGCGTTGCCCTTGTAGATTGCGGAGATCGTTCTCACGGTCAGCCAGGCCCCCCAAATGAAGACCAGCACCACGAATATGCTGCCGATCAAGATGGAGAGGTTCGCGGCGGACCACCCACCATTGGCTGCCGAAAATGCCGCGCTCTGTGCCGGGGTCATCGATCGCTCCTTAGCGGCGGTAGTCGCCACGCAGCGGCGGGTATTGGCGCGGCGCGGCCTGATCGGCGGTGGCGTGCTCGATCACTCCTTCGCGGATCCGCTGCAGATCGCGCCGCAGCCAGTCGTAGCGAAACCGAATCCGCGCCGCCTTGTCGGCACGGGCCTCGGCCTTGTCGATCAGGGGCGCGAGGGCATCGATCTCATGGGCGATGCGGGCGAGGTAGTCTCGCTCGGTCTCGGCGCTGGCGGACCCTGCCGGAATCAGCGTCGCAAGGAGAATCGGAATGGCGATTTTTCTCATGGCAGCTCCTACAGATATTTCTTGAACGTGGAGGCGGTCACCGCCACCAGCAGGCCGAGTAGCGCGGCGAACGGAAGGATCGAGAACGCGGGATGGATGCTCGTCGGAAGCGACAGGTAGAACACCCAGGCGCCGATGAAGACCGGCCAGATCCAGCGTTTCGCATGGTGATAGAGATAGCTCGACTCGCGCCCGCCGCACCATTTACGCAAGTCGCGGGCCACGAACCCGTCGAGGGCACCGACGAGCAAGGCCAGGACGAAGGCCGGCATAGCCAGCGATAGCACCGCCAGGCGCACCGCGAAGACCTGGGTGATATTGGCCGCCGCCGCCACATACGCCGCGATCAAGGCGTAGAGACTGTGCGCACCGGCCTGGAGGGCCGAGCCGTTCGGCGCCGGGGTCTGCGCGGCCCACAGGGCGGCGGCCTCGAGGCCGGTGCGTTGCCACAGCCAATGGTAGGCCTGTTCCCCGAAGGTCCGCGCGAAACCTGCGGTGTCGGACACGAACAGACCCTGCCGCAGGTCCCCGGAGAGATAGCCGATCTCGGCCTCGAGCATGTCCAAGGAGTGGTTCACACCCTCTTCGGGCCACCACACCGTCATACCGATCCATTCGATCAGGATCGAGAAAATCAGGGCGAGCAACAGCCAGTACACCAATTGCAACATCCGCCGCAGCAGACCAGGGCTCTGCTCGCTGGTCTGTTGCCCGGCATGACGCGGCGCAGGACGGGTGTCTTGGGCGGCGCTCATTGCGCACCTCCGGCGACCTGCGGCCGTTCGAGGACAGGACCGATGCCCGGATCCTCATACCAATGCTCGGCGGTCCGATACCGTCCCGCCATATCCTCGGCCATGGCCGCGAGATTCTCCGGCAGGGCCGGATCGGCGGCGGTATCCGGCAGCGGCATCCGCAGCTTGTAGAGCCGGCCGCCCTCGACCAGGGCGTAGGCCTGGCCCTTGGGCAGCGACATCACCTCGTTGACCGACAGCATGGGGACCTCGGCGGTCGTCAGGCGGTCCTCGTTGCGCGAGGTGAAGTCCACACCCGATTCCGGGTTCGAGGAATCGTTCACCCCGGAGACCTGCATCAGGGTATGCACCTGCACGGTCGGGAGTTGCTCGGTCAGCATCTCGGCGGTGGCCTGCTCCTTGACCCGCAGCATCACCAGAGTGTTGAAGTTCCCCGCGACCTGACCGGCCTTGGCGCGGTTGCCGACTCGCGCCTCCACGTCCGACCAGGTTTGGGTGTAGGCGGTCACCTGGAAGCCGGCGCCGCCGGCCTTATTGATCATCGGAATGAACTCATCCCCGATCAGCTCGTTGAACTCGTCGGCATGCAGGCAGATGCGTGGCTTCGGCCGTGCCCCCACATCGGGGAGGCCGTGGTCGATGCCGTGCTTGTAGAGACGACCGGCGATCGAGGTGAGGTCGGCGAACATGGAATTACCGACCGCCGAGGCGACCTCGGCATCGGATAGCGCGTCCAGTCCCACATAGACGATGCCGCCCTCGCGGATGATCTTGTACCAGTCGAGGATGGGCCGTTGGTCGTTGGGGTCATCGTAGTCGGGCGCAACCAGCTGGCCGATCTCACCGGAGGTCAGTTTTTCGATCAGGGGCAGCAGGTTGGAGGTCAACTTGTCGTAATAGGTCTTGTCGTACTCGAAGGCGCCGCGCAGGCCGTCGGCCACCGGATCGTAGAGGCCGTTCTCCTTGGCGTAGGCGACCAGGGCGAGGGCGTGTCGGTCGCGGCCGCGCAGGGCGAGTGGCAGCGACTTGTAGTAGCCATCGTTGCCCTCGATGGCGCGCACGCCCGCGCGCCATTCCTTGGGCGCCACAGTCTCGAGCCAATGGTGGTAATACTCGACGAGTAGCGGCTCGATGTGGGTCACGTAGCGCCCGATCAGGGTGTAGTCCGGCTTGCGTCCGAGTTCGTGCAGGGCGCGCGCGACGATGTTGGCGAATCGCCAGGCGAACTCGCGGAACGCGGCCGAGTTGCCCTGGTTGGGCAGGGGACCGACCATGCGGCTGGCCACCTCGGTGATCCGGCTGAACTCACCGACCGGGTTGTAGCGCGCCGACAAGTGTGGATAGCCGAGGTGGAAGATGTAGAAGTTATCGAGCCGGCCGGAGCGTTTGGCCTCGGCGTAGCAGCGGCGCATCAGGTCGGCATCGCCCTTGGGGTCGAAGACGATGGTCACATCGCCGCGTCGGATGTCCTGGGTGATCAGGATCTCGGCGAGCCGGGTCTTCCCGACCCGCGTCGTGCCCAACACCAGGGTGTGGCCGTTGCGCTCCTCGAGCGGCATCCAGACGTCCTGCTCGTCGGGTTCGACTGCGTGCAGCACCGGCTTGCCGCCGACCGGCGGTGGAGGCCGCACCGGGTTGAGGGGACTGTCCCAGGTCGTCAGGCGATACAGCCAGCGCAGGGATGGCGAGCGTTCCCAGGCAGGCTCGTGGCGGCGCACCCAGGCCTCGGTCGCGTGGGGTTCGATATAGGGCGCGGCGCTCGGCCGCATGGCGTCGCGCAGGCGCTGGGTGTGCTCCTGGCCCCACTCGAAGCCGCGGCCGAGGAACAGCTTGGTCGGGGACCAGGGGATCTTGCTGGCGCGGATGGCATAACGCGGCAGCGACCGCATGTGCCGCTGGTAGCGGATCACGCGCCAGGCCTGGCGGCCCCGATGGAAGGCCAGCAGGCCGAGCAAGGCGGCCGCGCCGTAGGCCACACCAGGGGTCATGAACAGCGCCCAGGGCGCGGCCAGGCAGATGCCGGCACTCACCGCCGCGGCGGCCGCGGACCAGGCCTCGACGGGGGGACGGAGCAGCGCGTCGATCGGATACCGGCTCATTGCTCGA
>JANTGX010000036.1 GCA_024762755.1 Gammaproteobacteria bacterium | reverse complement strand
TCGGGGGGGACGACCATGTTGTACGGCGTGTCCTTGACCAGGCTCATGAAGAAGGTGCGCGCCGGCACCCGGTTCACGCTGAGGTCGAAGCGGCGCTGCAGGGGGGCTTGGGAGCCGCTCAGGTCCACCTTGAGCGGCGGCATCAGGGCCTGGGTGACCGCCGCCGGCGGGGCCTCCGGACGCGCCGCGAGCTGGGCGTTCTGGGCCCGGCTCTCGGCCAGGCTGTGGCGGATGTCGTCGGCCACTGCGGCGCTGCGTGGCGGCATGCTCTGACAGGCGGTGAGCAACAGGGCGGCGCTGGCGAGGGCCAGTGCGTGCAGGATGTGGGTTCGGCTGTTCATGATTTCCCGCCTTCGTTTCGGGAGGCTTTCTTGACGTTCTGTGGCAGTAGCAGCAGGTTGAATTCACGCCCCCGGGCACGCAGGCGCACGCGTCCGGGTTCGATGGCCAGCACCCTGGCGCCGGCGATGCGCTCGCCCACGCCGACGATGCGACCATTGATGACAGCGCTGCGCCGGCCGCCGGAGACCAGGGTGAAGGCCAGGTGCCAGCGCCTCGCTGCGGGGGCCTTCTGCGCCTTGGCCGGGCGCAGATCGGGCGGTCGCGTGGGGTCGCGCAGGGGGGGCTCGGCGATGCCCGTACCGGGCCAGAGGGCGGCCGCGAGCAGGGCGCAGAGCAGGAGGAGATGACGCGTCTCAGACACCGATCCACTCCTCCTTCAGGCTCAGGGTGTGGATGGTCACGCTGACCCGCGCCTTGGGGTAGTCCTCCACCTGGTAGTCCAGACCCTCCCAGTAGAAGCGCCAGGGCATGGCCTCCAGCGCCTGTAGATACCGCAGGCTGGCGAAGTAGTCGCCCTCGAAGGTGATGCGCATGCCGTGCCGGTAGATGGCGGGCGGCGCCGCTTCGGGCGCCGCGTCCTTCGGCGGGGGAAACAGGGGGCTGGCACCGAGGCTCTCCAGGGCGAGCAGGCGCAGGCCCTTGTCCGTGGCCAGCACGTCGCGCAACACCCCGGCCATCTGCTGGGGCTGAATGAAGGCGACGGTCAGGGCCTGCTGGCGTTCGGCGAGCCGCGCCAGGGACTGGCGCAGGCTCTCCATCTGACGCCGCTGGGGTGCCGCCGCGTCCGCCTGCAGGGTGGTGGTGAGGCTCTGCAGCTCAGCCTCCACCGAGGCCATCTGCTGATTGAGGGCGTGCATCTCGCCCACCAGCTGTTTCTGCCGCTGGTATTCGGGGCTCATGAGCAGGCCGTCCCACAACAGGTAGAGCAGGGCCAGCACGGCCAGGGCGACCAAGCCCCGCTCACGCAGGCTGAGGGCCTCGAAACGCTCCGCCAGGGCCTGCAGTCGGGCCTTCATGGCGCCGCCTCCGTCGGCGGTTCGTCGCCGGTGTAGAGGGTGAAGTCCACCTGCGCGGCGCGGGGCTCGCCGCGCTGGATCTGCAACAGGCCGAAATGGGTGCCGTGCAGGCTCTGTTCGGCGGACAGCCGGCGCAGGAATTCCGCCACCAGCGCCGGCTGGTGCGCATGACCGCGCAGCACCAGGTCCTCACCGCCGCGGGCGATGCTGAAACCGTTCAGCCAGACCTCGTCGGGGATCTGCCGGGCGAAGGCGGTGAGATAGGGAGAGAGACCGCGGGTGTAGCTCTCGCGCACCCGGCTCAGCGCCTCGACCACCTGCCGGCGCGCCGCCAGCTCGTTGCGCAGGCGGGCCACGGCCTGCTCGGCACTGCTGTCCACCGTGCGCTGCGCCAGGCGCGCGGAGAACTCACTGACCTGGGCCAGACGCCGCTCGAGCTGCGCCTGCAACTGGGCCAGGTCCGCCTGCATCTGCCGGGTCTGCTGGGTGGTGTAGACATACAACAGCAGCAACAGCACGCAGACCGCCGCCGTCGCCTGCAACAGCACGCGAAACGACAGCAGCTTCCGCGCCTTGCGGAAGATCGGCTGGTAGAGATTGATTTGTTGCCTGCTCACGCGCTCGTGCCCGTCTCCGTCGATTGGCCCACCCCCGCGGGGGGTCGGCGTCAATATGTCGACGACCGATGGCCCATGGCGGGGACGAGGCAAAATTCATGCCGCCATCAGGTAACGGCAGCGGGAGACGGTCCCTTGAGTCGGGGGACTATTTGGCGTTGGGAGGGAGGGGGGTGTTGCGTGCGGGGATCAGTCGTTGGGGACCAGACTGCCCACCAGTTGTGCCATCTCGTTGAGGGCGTGACGCTCCAGGTAGGCGGCGATGCCGGCATTGATCTTCTCGCAGACCAGCGGGTCGTAGAACAGGGCCGTGCCTACGCCCACCGCGGAGGCGCCGGCGATGAGGAACTCGAGGGCGTCCTCGGCGGTGGTGACGCCGCCCTGGCCGATTATGGGGATGCCGTGCTCGCGGCAGACCTGGTAGACCTGGTGGGTCTTGAGCAGGGCCACGGGCTTGATGGCGGGGCCGGACAGACCGCCCTGGTTGTTGCCGATGATGGGCGTGCGCGATTCGACGTCGATGGCCATGCCCATGAGGGTATTGATGACGGCGAAGGCGTCGCTGCCGGCCTCGATGCAGCGGCGGGCGTTTTCCTGGATGTCGGTCTGGTTGGGCGAGAGCTTGGTGATCAGCGGCTTTTCGGTCTGCGCACGCACCGCCTCGACCACCCGGGCGGACATCTCGGGATCGTTGCCGAAGGCCACGCCGCCCTCCTTGACGTTGGGGCAGGAGATGTTGATCTCCATGGCGTCGATGGGCGAGTCGTCGAAGATGCGCGCCACCTCGGCGTATTCCTCCACGGTGGA
Source organism: Gammaproteobacteria bacterium (assembly GCA_024762755.1). Taxonomy (GTDB): domain Bacteria; phylum Pseudomonadota; class Gammaproteobacteria; order SZUA-152; family SZUA-152; genus JANTGX01. The sequence goes on along the minus strand of JANTGX010000036.1, from coordinate 10,449 downwards.
GCCGGAGATGTTGGCGATGAAGCGGGTCTCGTCGAAGTCCAGGGTGGGCAGGATCTCGTCCACCACGTAACGCGCGCCCGGGTTCTGCAGGCCGATGGCGTTGATCATGCCCTGCGGGGTCTCGCACACGCGGTGCGGCGGGTTACCCAGGCGGGGTTCGAGGGTGGTGCCCTTGAGGCAGACGGCCCCGGCGTCGCGGTTGGAAAAGCCGCTGACCCGCGTGTATTCTTCGCCGAAGCCGACGCAGCCGGAGAGCAGCACCAAGGGCGTGTCGAAGCGCATGCCGCAGAACTCGCTCGCCAGCATCTCTCTTTCCAGTTTGTGCACCATCACTGCCCACCCGAGTGTCAATGTTTCATATCGTTCTGTATCAGCCGGAGATCCCGCCCAATACCGGTAATGTGATCCGTCTGTGCGCCAATTGTGGCGCAAAACTCCATCTGATTCGCCCCCTCGGCTTCGAGATGTCGGACCGGCTACTGCGTCGCGCCGGGCTGGACTATCACGAATTCGCCGAGGTGGCCGAGCACGACAGCCTCGAGGACTTTGTCCAGGCGGTGCGGCCGGCGCGCCTGTTCGCCTGCAGCACCCGTGGCGGGCAGGCCTACAGCGAGGTGGCCTTCGCCGCCGACGATGCCCTGCTGTTCGGCCCGGAGACGCGGGGCCTGCCGGCGGCGGTATTGGACGCCCTGCCCGCCGAGCAGCGGCTGCGCATCCCCATGCGGCCGGACAATCGCAGCCTGAACCTCGCCAATGCGGTGGCCATCATCGCCTATGAGGCCTGGCGCCAGACCGGCTTCGCCGGCAGTGATTAGTGCTGGGTTTTGAATGTTTTAGTGGGGCTGTCCCGCAACTCAAAACTCAACACTTGAGACCAAACAGCGTCCTCATTCCGCCTTCTGCTCGCGCTGCAACAGGGCATGCACCGCCTCGTGCGGGGTGTGCCCGGCATAGAGCACCTGGTAGACCTGCTCCGCGATGGGCATCTCCACGCCGATGCGTTGGGCCAATGCGTGCACCTCGCGCGCCGTCTGCACGCCCTCCACCACCTGATCGATGCTGTCCAGCGCCTGCTGCAGGCTGCGCCCCTGCCCGAGGGCCAGGCCGAGACGGCGGTTGCGCGACTGATCGTCGGTACAGGTGAGCACCAGGTCGCCGAGGCCGGCGAGGCCCATGAAGGTCTCGCGCTGGCCACCGAGGGCCAGACCGAGACGCATCATCTCCGCCAGGCCCCGAGTGATCAGGGCGGTGCGTGCGTTGGCGCCAAAGCCGAGGCCATCGGCGATGCCGGCGGCGATGGCCAGCACGTTCTTCACCGCCCCGCCCACCTCGACACCGATCACGTCGTGACTGGTGTAGGCGCGAAAGGCCTCGCTGTGCAGGCGCTGCGCCACCGTGCGGGCATAGGCCTCGTCGGGCGAGGCCACGGTGATGGCGGTGGGCAGGCCTTCGGCCACCTCGCGGGCGAAGGTGGGGCCGGAGACCACCGCCACGGTGCGCTCGGCGCCCAGGACCTCTTCCACCACCTGATGCAGCAGCTTGCCGGTGCCGGTCTCCAGGCCCTTGGTGGCCCATTGCAGTCGATGTGCGTCCGTGAGGTGGGGGACGAGGGCCTGCAGCACGCTACGGAAGGCGTGGCTGGGCACCACCACCAGGATGTCTCGCACGCGGGGGACGGCCGTGCCCAGGTCGGCGCTCAGTTGCAGGCTCTCGGGCAGTGGGATGCCGGGCAGGTAGCGCGCGTTGACCCGCTCCCTGGCGAGGCGTTCGACCTGCGCGGGATCGTGGTCCCAGAGAATGGCCGGCCGCCCCTCGCGCGACAGTTGGATGGCCAGGGCGGTACCCCAGGAGCCGGCACCCAGGACCAGGACCTCACTGACGGCCATGGGCTAGTGTACGGGTTCTTCGCCGGCGGCCGCGGCGGCCTGCTGCTGCAGCCGCTCGCTGTACATGGCATCGAAATTTACCGGACCCAGCAGCATCTGCGGGAAGCCGCCCTTGGCCACCAGGTCGGCGATCACTTCGCGGGCGAAGGGGAACAGGATGTTGGGGCAGTAGCTGCCGAGCATGTAGCCCTGCTCGGCCTCGCCAAAGCCGGCCACGGTGAAGACGCCGGCCTGCTGTGTCTCGACCAGGTAGGCCGTCTTCTCGCCCAGCTTGGCGGTGACGGTGATGGTCAGCACCACTTCGTGCACGGCCTCGTCCAGGGGCTTGCCACTGGTCTGCAGCTCGACGTTGATCACCGGCTCCCACTTCTCCATGAAGATCTCGGGAGAGTTGGGGGTTTCGAAGGAGAGGTCCTTGAGGTAGATCTTCTGCAGGGCAAACTGCTGTTCGCCCTCATCTTGTGCGCCTTGTGCGCCTTCTTGTTCGGTCATGGGAGGGTCCAGTTCGGGCCGGTCGGCGTGCCGCCGGCGGGGTTCGCGGTGGGCGGAAGTCTAAAGGCTCGGGGGTGAAATTGAAACTGGAGCGGGTCCGCGCGGGGGCACCCGGGCAGCCCTGGCCGGGCCACGGCAGAGCCAGCGCGCGGAGCCCCCGCGAGGGTGCCGCCTCAGAGGTGCTGCCGGGTCCAGGCGACCAGACTGCCGAGATCCATAGCACCGGCGGTGCGCGCCGCCTCCTCGCCCCGCTTGAACAGGATCAGGGTGGGGATGCTGCGGATACCCAATTGGGCGGAGAGCTGCTGCTCTTCTTCGGTATTGATCTTCACCAAGCGAACCTGCGGTTCGAGTTGAGCCGCAGCCTGGGCGAATACCGGCGCCATCATCTTGCATGGCCCGCACCAGCTGGCCCAGAAGTCCACCAGCAGGGGCAGATCACCGCGTGTCAGGTGGCGCTGAAAGCGGGCCGTGTCCAGCACCAGCGGCTGGCCGGTGAACAAGGGCTTGTGACAGACGCCGCACTTGGGGCCGGCGGCGAGGCGCTCTTGCGGTACGCGATTGATGGCATCGCAATGGGGACAGACGATGTGCAGGGGATCGGCCATGATGTTTTCCTCTTGCGTGTCTCGTGCGTGTGGGGGTCGGCGAGAGTCTCAGGCCCGGCCCAACAGGGGATCCAGCTCACCTTCCATGTCCAGTTCGACCATGTCGTCGAAGCCGCCCACGTGGTGGTCGTCGATGAAGATCTGGGGCACCGAGGTGCGCCCGGCACGGGCCTCCATCTCCCGGCGTCGCGCCGGTTCCAGGTCGACGCGGTATTCGACGAAGGGCACGCCCTTGCGCTCCAGCAGGGCGATGGCGCCACTGCAATAGCCGCAGCCGGCGGCACAATAGACTTCGACCTTGGCGGGTTTTTCGCTCATGTCTCTGCCTTCTCCAGGCCCAAAAGGGCGTCCAGTTTCCCCTCGCGATCGAGGGCGTGAATACCGTCGCAATCACCGATGTGCCGGCCGTCGACGAAGATCTGCGGGACCGAGCTGGCGCCGGCCTTCTGGGTCATCTCGCGGCGGGTCTCGGGATCACCGTCGACGGATATCTCTGTATAGGTGACGCCCTTGCTTTTCAAGAGGGCGATGGCGCGCCGGCAATAGGGGCACAGTGCGCTGGTGTAGATGACGATCTCCGGCTCGTCCTTCAGCGCGACTTCTTTGTCTTCACCCTCGCCCGGCGCGAGCGTGGTCTTGCCCTCGTCATCGGCAGCGGACTCGGGGGACGGCGCGGAGTCGGTGTCCGTCGGCGTATCGCCCGCCGCGGCGGGCAGGGCCGCGCCCTCGGCGTTCCTTTCCTTGGCGCGCTGCGGCTTCGGCGGGCGCCCCTTGTCCCGGGTCAGGGGCAGGCTGGCGTTCTGCCAGGCCATCACCCCGCCGGCCAGGTTGAACACCTCAGCGAAACCGGCCTTGCGCAACTGCGCGGCGGCCTGGGCAGAACGCGCCCCACTGCGGCAGACCACCACGATGGGGTGGTCGCGGTAGGCCTCGATCTGGCCGAGCCGGTTGGAGAGCATGCCCAGCGGGATGTGCAGGGCATTGAGGATGTGGCCCTCGGCAAACTCCGCATCGGTGCGCACGTCGAGCACCAGGGCATCGCGGTGATTGATGAGCTGCAAGGCCTCCATGGGCGAGATGGACTTGGCCGCGCCGGGAGAGATCCAGGTGCGCGCGAGGAGCACCAAGACCACGACCAGGGCCAGAAAGAGCGGCCAGTTGCCGATGAGAAAATCGCTGAATTGCTGCATGCAGTCACCGTGGAATCGCCAGGAGGGGAAGGAGGCGGACGTTATAGCGGACGTCGGACAAACACAAGCCGGACGAGATCCGTCCGGCGGGGGTCAATCGATGGAGCAGAAGACTTCGCGCATCATGCTGATGAGGCGCAGGGTGCGCGCATCGCCGACGCGGTAATAGACGCGGTTGGCATCCTTGCGCGACATGAGGATGCCCTTGTCGCGCAGGATGGCCAAGTGCTGGGAGATGTTGCTCTGCGAGGTCCCCACCAGGTTGACGATGTCCTGCACGCTGACCTCTTGGTCACCCAGGGCGCAGAGGATCTTCAGGCGCAGCGGGTGGGACATGGCCTTGATGGACCGGGAGGCGCGCTCGATGTCCTCATCGCGCGTGATCAAATGTTCGGATTCACTCATACGGCACTGCCTCTTTCCGCTCGTCTCGGCGACGGTCGATGGATCGAAACCTCCAGCAGACATCATCCTGCCTCACGCAATATTATCAAAGTAAAATACAGTAATATATCATTTTAGCATTTCGAAATAGGGTGATTTACTTATCCCTGCACCGGAATGGCGCCCCCCGAACGCATCGCCGGACCCGCCCGGCTTTCCCGGGCAGTGGCAATTGGCTAGAATCGCCCCCTTTTCCCGCCAGTGAAACGCGCCCATGTCCACAGCCTCCCCGCCGCCCCCGGCCCCCGTCATCACCATCATCCTCGACGGCTGGGGTTATAGCGAAGACCCCGACTTCAACGCCATCTATCACGCCCGCAAACCCCACTGGGACGACCTCTGGGCTAACTATCCGCATACCCTGATCAAGGGCTCCGGCGCCGAGGTGGGGCTGCCCAGCGGGCAGATGGGCAACTCCGAGGTGGGCCACCTGAATCTGGGCGCCGGGCGCGTGGTCTATCAGGAATTCACCCGTGTCAGCCGCGCCATCCGCACCGGCTCGTTCTTCACCAACCAGACCCTGACCCAGGCCGTGGACCTGGCGGTGGAGAACGACCGCGCCGTGCACATCCTTGGCCTGCTCTCCGACGGCGGGGTGCACAGTCACGAAGAACACATCCGCGCCATGGCCCGTCTGGCGGTGGAACGCGGTGCCACCCGCGTCTATCTGCACGCCTTCCTGGATGGCCGCGATACGCCGCCGAAGAGCGCAGAGAACTTCATCCGCCCCATGCAGGCGGTGTTCGACACCCTGGGCGCGGGCCGCTTCGCCTCCGTCATCGGCCGCTACTACGCCATGGACCGCGACCACCGCTGGCCGCGCATCAAGGCGGCCTACGACCTCATCACCCAGGGCAAGGCCGAGTTCCAGGCCGAGAGCGCCCTCGGCGCCCTCAAGGCGGCCTATGCGCGCGGCGAGAACGACGAATTCGTCCAGGCCACGGCCATCGTCCCGCCCGGCGAGGAGGCGGTGAAGGTCGAAGACGGCGACGTCATGATCTTCATGAACTACCGCTCCGACCGCGCACGCCAGATCACCCGGCCCTTCATCGAGCCCGACTTCGACTGTTTCGAGCGCGAGGTGGTGCCCGAGTTGGCCCGCTTCGTCAGTCTCACCGAATACAGCGCCGACTTCGACGTGCCGGTGGCCTTTCCGCCGGACCGGCTGAAGAACGTGCTGGGCGAATACCTATCCGTCCACGGTCTGCGCCAACTGCGCATCGCCGAGACGGAGAAATATGCCCACGTCACCTTCTTCTTCAATGGCGGCCGCGAGGAGCCCTTCGAGGGCGAAGACCGCATCCTCATCCCCTCGCCCAATGTCGCCACCTATGACGAAAAACCAGAGATGAGCGCCGAAGAACTCACCGACCGCCTGGTGGAGGCCATCGAGAGCGGTCGCTACGACGCCATCATCTGCAACTTCGCCAATCCCGACATGGTCGGCCACAGCGGCAACTTCGAGGCCGCCGTGCAGGCCATCGAGGCCCTCGACCACTGCCTCGGCCGCGTCATCCAGGCCCTGCAGAAGGCGGGAGGAGAGGCCCTGATCACCGCCGACCACGGCAACGCCGAGAAGATGCGCGATCTCGACACCGGCCAGCCGCACACCGCCCACACCAGCAATCCCGTACCCCTGATCTACGTCGGCCGGCCGGCCGAGATGGTGGCCAACGGCGGTGCCCTGTGCGACATCGCCCCCACCATGCTCTACCTCATGGACCAGCCGATCCCTAAGGAGATGGGTGGACGGCCCCTGCTCAGTCTGGGTGAGGCGCCAGACTGAGGCCGAGGCAGCCACCTCGTCGTCGCCATCGTGCCGCCCCTGCCCAACACCCCTTTCCGTCCCCTGCACCGCCTGTTCGGCCTGGCGCTGCTCGCCCTGGGCCTCCTCTCGTCCCCGGCCTGGGTGGCCGCCGACGACGAAGACGCCCGTCTGCAGCGCCTGCGACAGGAGATCCAAAGCCTGCGCCAGTCGCTGAACAGCGATCGGGCGCAGCGCAAGTCCCTCACTGCACGCCTGCGCGACAGCGAGCGCCGCATCGGCAAGACCGCCGCCCTGCTGCGCGAGCTGAAACGGCAGATCCGCCGCCAGCAGCGCGACCTGGCCGGACTGGAAAAGCAGCAGAAGGCCCTGCGCCTCGGCCTGAGCCGACACCGCCTGGCCCTGGCACGGCAGCTGCGTGCGGCCTATGCCGGCGGCCGCCAGGAATACCTGAAGATCCTCCTCAACCAGCAGGACCCGGCCGCGGTCGCCCGCACACTCACCTATTACGACTATTACAATCGCGCCCGCCTGCGCCGCATACAGCAGATCGACAGCAACCTCAGCGAACTCCGCAGCGTGGCCGAAGAGATCCGCGAAAAGACCGCACGTCTGCAACACGACCGTCGCGAGCAGGCCGAGGAGAAACGCCGCCTGGAGGCCACCCGCGACGAGCGCGCCATGCTGTTGGCCGGCCTGCAGCAGGAGATGCAGGACAAGGACCGGCGGCTGAGTCGCCTGCTGGAGGACGAGCGCCGCCTGCAGCGCATCATCGAACGCATCGCCGAGACGCCGCTGGAACTGCCACTGACGGCCGAGGCCGATCGTCCCTTCGGCCAACTGCGCGGCAAGCTCGCCTGGCCCAGCGGCGGCCAGCTCCACAGCCGCTTCGGCCGCCCGCGCAATGCCGGCAAGCTACGCTGGCAAGGGGTCAGCATCCGCGCACCAGAGGGCAGCGAAGTGCGTGCCGTGTCCCATGGCCGGGTGGCCTTTTCCGACTGGCTGCGCGGCTTCGGCCTGCTCATCATCATCGATCACGGTGACGGTTACATGAGTCTGTATGGCGGCAACCAGAGCCTCTACAAAGAGGTGGGAGACTGGGTGGAGGCGCGCGAGGTGATCGCCGCCGTGGGTAACAGCGGCGGCAGCAGCCGTAGCGCCCTATATTTCGAGATCCGTCACAACGGCAAACCGGTGAACCCGCTAAAGTGGTGCCGTGGCAAGCCGAAACGCCTAGCGACGCGCTAGAATCTGGCGCCCCTCAAGAGAGTGCAAGATCCGGGTGAGTGCGGCATAATCGCCCGATCTTTTCCCGCTGCCACGCCTGCAGCGCCGCATCCAGACAGCATTTTCACGGAGCCATCATGAAATCGAACACCCGCACCCTCACGGTGCTTCTCACCGGACTGGCCCTCGGCCTCGGCCTGGCCGTCGGTCAGGGCGTGTGGGCCGAGCGCGAGCAATCCAGCGCCGTCAGCAATCTGCCCCTGAACGAGCTACGCACCTTCACCGAGGTGTTCGCCCGCATCAAGCAGGACTATGTCGAGCCGGTCAGCGACAAGCAGCTGTTGGAAAACGCCATCCGCGGCATGGTCTCCGGCCTCGACCCCCATTCCAGCTATCTCGATCCGGAAGACTTCAAAGACCTCAAGGTGGGCACCACCGGTGAGTTCGGCGGCCTCGGCATCGAGGTGGGCATGGAAGACGGCTTCGTCAAGGTCATCGCCCCCATCGACGACACCCCCGCCCAGCGCGCCGGGGTGCAGGCCGGCGACCTGATCATCCGCCTCGACGAGAAGCCGGTCAAAGGCATGACCCTGCAGGACGCGGTGAACCTCATGCGCGGCAAGGTGGGCACCAAGATCACCCTCACCATCATCCGCGAGGGTGAGGAAAAGCCGCTCAAGATCACCATCACCCGCGCCATCATCAAGGTGAAGAGCGTGCGCCAGCGCACCCTGGAGAAGGGCTTCGGCTACCTGCGCATCTCCCAGTTCCAGTCACACACGGGCGAGAACCTGGCCGACGCCATCGACAAGCTGAAGGCCGAGAACGACGGCCACCTGAACGGCCTGATCCTCGACCTGCGCAACAACCCCGGCGGCGTGCTCAACGCCGCCGTGGAGGTCACCGACGCCTTCATCGACCACGGCCTGATCGTCTACACCAAGGGCCGTATCCGCGATGCGGAGATGAAGTTCACCGCCACCCCGAACACCCTCATCGAGGGCGCCCCGCTGGTGGTGCTGGTGAACGGCGGTTCCGCCTCGGCCTCGGAGATCGTCGCCGGCGCCCTGCAGGACCACAAACGCGGACTCATCGTCGGCACCCGCACCTTCGGCAAGGGCTCGGTGCAGACCATCCTGCCGCTCAACAACGAGACCGCCCTCAAGCTCACCACGGCGCGTTACTACACCCCCTCCGGCCGCTCCATCCAGGCCGAGGGCATCCAGCCCGACATCAAACTCGAGCCGGTCAAGGTGACCCCGCTGAAACATGCCGAGGAGGGCCGCCTGAAGGAGGCCGACCTCGCCCGTCACCTGGAGAACGGGGCCAAGAAAAAGGCCGCCGAGGAGGCCAAGCCGGGACAGGACGGGGAAAAAGAGGCGCCGACAAAGAAGGACCTGGCCGAGACCGACTACCAGCTCTACGAGGCCCTCAACATTCTCAAGGGATTGCACATCCTGCAGAGCCGTTGAGGCGATCACGACGGCGGGCATGCTGAACGACCTCCTCCACCGCTGCCGGCCGACGCCGGGCGGCCGCCTCGTCGCCGGCCTCTGCCTCACACTCGGCCTGCTGGCCGGCCAGGCCCGTGCCGAGCCGCTCACCCCGCTGATCGCGGCGCCACCCAGCGCCGCGGTGAGCATCATCATCGACGACCTGGGCAACCTGAAGCAGCGGGATCTGCGCGCCATTCACCTGCCCTGGCCACTCACCTATGCCTTCCTGCCGCACACCCCACACGCCCGCGAGCTGGCCAGCCTGACCCACGGCCTGGGCAAGGAGGTCATGCTGCACCTGCCCATGGAGGCCCAGGAGCACCATGCCCTCGGCCCCGGCGGCCTGACACAGGACATGGCACACGACGACTTCCTTCGCACCCTACGGCGTGACCTCGGCGCGGTGCCCTACATCAGCGGCGTGAACAACCACATGGGCAGTCTGTTGACCCAGAACCCCGCCCGCATGGGCTGGCTGATGCAGGAGCTGGGCGACCACGACGACCTGTTCTTCGTCGACAGCTACACCACCGCCAGCAGCGTCGCGGTGAAGGCTGCCAACGAGAACTGGGTGCCCAACATCCGCCGCGACGTCTTCCTCGACAGCGATCGCGACCCCGCCAGTATCCGTGCCCAATTGCAGCGCCTGGCCCGTCTGGCCCGCGAGCACGGTATCGCCCTCGGCATCGGCCATCCCTACCCCGAAACCCTCGACGTGTTGCAGGCCGAACTGCCCGGGCTGCGCGCCCAGGGCATCGAGATCCTGCCCGTCTCCCAACTCCTCGACCAACACATGCAGAGGTTTCGCACATGGCGCGCGTTCTTGTCCCCCTAGCCCCCGGTTGTGAAGAGCTCGAAGCGGTCACCATCATGGACTTGCTGGTGCGCGGCGGTATCGAGGTGGTACGCGCCGGGCTCACGCCCGGCCCCGTGCACTGCAGCCGTGGCACCGTCCTGTTGCCCGACACCCACCTCGATGCCGTGCTCGACGACGACTTCGACATGATCGCCCTGCCCGGCGGGTTGCCCGGCGCAGACCACCTGGACCAGGACGCCCGCCTGCATGCCCTGCTGCGCCGCACCGCCGCGGACGGACGCTACGTCGCCGCCATTTGTGCCGCACCCAAGGTCCTGCTGCACGCCGGCCTGCTGGCGGGACGCCACGCCACGGCCTATCCCGGCACCCTGGAGGGCCAGGTGGGGGACGACACGGTACTGGAATCGGCGCCCGTGGTGCGCGACGGCAACGTCATCACCTCGCGCGGCCCCGGCACCGCCATGGACTTCGCCCTCGAACTGGTGGAGATCCTGCAGGGTGCCGACACCCGCAAGAGCGTCGAG
>JANTGX010000035.1 GCA_024762755.1 Gammaproteobacteria bacterium | reverse complement strand
GGGAGCTATTTCTTTACGGTGACGCTGCTCGATCGCTCGTCGTCGCTGCTGACGGATCGGATCGATGATCTGCGTGAGGCGATGCGCTCGGTGCGGGTGGAACGGCCGTTTTCACTGGATGCCATTGTCGTTCTGCCGGATCACCTGCATTGCATCTGGACGCTGCCGCCGGGCGATGTGGATTTTTCTCTGCGCTGGCGGGAAATCAAATCGCGGTTTTCGCGGCGGGTTCCCGCGAATGAACTGCGTTCCGCCGGACGCAGGCGAAAGGCCGAGCGGGGCATCTGGCAGCGCCGGTTCTGGGAGCATACCTTGCGTGATTCGATCGATGTCGAAAGGCATGTCGATTACATCCATTACAATCCCGTCAAGCATGGCTATGCCGGGCGTGTCGTTGATTGGCCCTATTCGAGTTTTCATCGCTTTGTTGGGCGGGGCGAGTATCCACGGAATTGGTCGGGAGGTGATCAATTCGAGGGAAGCGGGTTTGGGGAGTGAGCCGTTCTTGTTTCCTGGGTTTCGCTGCGCTCAATCCAGGCTACAGTTCTGTGCCCGCATGGAGCGGACCCCGGCACCGCATATGGATGACAAGGCGTCCCGCGTGAAACGACAAAACCCCGCGGCATCCTTGCCGGCGGGGTTTTACGGGAATTCGGTTCCGATCCATCCTTGTCGAAGGCCATATAACATTCCCTGTCGAGGAGAAAAGTTATGCTCTCTCGGCCTTGCTGGCAAGTGACAAATTACCCTTTTCGTGATCGATAGTCTGGGTCGAGCCTGCAGTACCGGCTCGTTCAAAGCATCTTCACACCTAGATCCTTCGCAACGACCAATAGACCACCACGCCCACGATGACGAGGAGCACGAGCTTGCCGAGGATGAGCTTGGCGATGAAGGAGAGGCCCTGGGGTTTTTGCACGGGTTCGGTCATGGCGGTGTCACCGGTGTCGATGTGTGCCTTCTTTGTGCGCCTGTGCGGCGGGAATTTCAAGTCTGCCGGGGGCTGGTATAGTGCCGGGCAGGAATGAGACACAGGATTTAGCCCTACTATGACGACGCCCTTGCTCCAGGTCGATGCGCTGCGCACCGTGTTCACCGCCAATGGTCGCGAGGTGCGCGCCGTGGACGGGGTCAGCTTCGAGATCGCCTCGGGTGAGACCTTTGCCCTGCTCGGCGAATCGGGCTGCGGCAAGTCCATGACGGCGCTTTCGCTGATGCGCCTGGTTCCCGAGCCGGCCGGCTGCATTCGCGACGGGGCCGTGCGTCTGCAGGGTGAGGACCTGCTGGCCCTGCCGGAGGCGGCCATGCGCGACGTGCGCGGCCGGCGCATGGCCATGATCTTTCAGGAGCCCATGACCAGCCTCAACCCCGTGTTCACCGTGGGTGAGCAGATCGGCGAGGTTCTCGGTCGCCATCTCGGGCTGCGGGGTGAGGCCATGCGCAGCCGGGTGCTGGCACTGTTGGACGCCGTCGGGATCCCCGATCCGGCGCGGCGTTTTGGCGAATATCCGCATCAGCTCTCCGGGGGCATGAAGCAGCGCGTGATGATCGCCATGGCCCTGGCTGGTGAGCCGGAGCTGCTCATCGCCGACGAGCCCACCACGGCGCTGGACGTCACCATCCAGGCCCAGGTGTTGGAGTTGATGACGCAACTGCAGCGCGAGATGGGCATGTCCATTCTGCTCATCACCCACGACCTCGGAGTGGTCTCGGAGACCGCCGACCGCGTGGCCGTGATGTATGCCGGGCAGGTGGTGGAGGAGGCCGGTCGCGCGGCCTTCTTTACCCAGCCGCGGCATCCCTACGCGCAGAAGTTGTTCGAGTCCCTGCCCAACATGCACAAGCGCGGCCAGCGGCTGGCGGTGATCCCCGGCAGCGTGCCGGCCCTGGACACCGAGTTTCGCGGCTGCCGTTTCGCCGATCGTTGCGACCGCGCCTGGCAGCTATGCCACGAGCAGGCGCCGCCGTGGGTGCCGGGTGAGGAGGGTGAGCGCCCCGGTGGTGTGCGTTGTCATCTCTACACGCCGGATCAGACGCTGGAGGCGGCGTCGCCTCGGGCCACGGCAGAGCCGGTGACGGCGGCCGAGGAATCGCCGGTCGCCACGCCGGCCGGGGACGAGCTGCTGCGCGTGGAGGGCCTCAAGGTGCACTTCCCCATCCGCAGCGGCCTGCTGCGCCGGCAGAACCAGGCGGTGCGCGCGGTGGACGGGGTGGATTTTCGCATTCCGGCGGCACGCACGCTGGCCCTGGTGGGCGAGTCGGGCTGCGGCAAGACCACCGCCGGCAAGGGCATCCTGCAGCTCATCCGGCCCACTGCGGGGCGCGTGTTGTTCGATGGCGTGGATCTCGCCAGCCTGCCGCCGCGCGCGCTGCGCCGACGCCGCGGCGAGTTGCAGATCATCTTTCAGGACCCGTTCTCCTCCATGAATCCGCGCATGCGCATCGCCGACATCGTCGAAGAAGGCATGCTCACCCAGGGTATCGGGGCCTCGGCGGCCGAGCGCGCCGAACGTGTGGACCGCCTGCTGAATCAGGTGGGTCTGTCGCCGGCCATGAAACAGCGCTATCCCCACGAGTTCTCCGGTGGCCAGCGCCAGCGCATCTGTATCGCCCGCGCCCTGGCCGTGGAGCCGCGGCTGATCGTCTGTGACGAACCCACCTCGGCCCTCGACGTCTCCGTGCAGGCGCAGATCCTCAACCTGCTCAAGGATCTGCAGGACGACCTCGGCTTGGCCTATCTGTTCATCACCCACGACATCTCGGTGGTGGAGTACCTGGCCCACGAGGTGGCGGTGATGTATCTGGGGCGTATCGTCGAGCAGGGCAGTGTGGACGAGGTACTGAACAACCCCCTGCACCCCTACACCCAGGCCCTGCTCGCCGCAGTACCCAGCATCGAGCGGAACGAGCATGGCGTCGAGCGGCCAGTGCTGAAGGTGGTCGGTGAAATGCCCTCGCCGGTGAATCCACCCAGCGGCTGTCACTTCCATCCCCGCTGCCCACGTGCCATGGCCATCTGTCGTGAGGACTATCCTCCCCTGAGCCTGCCGGAGGGCAGCCACAGCGTGCGCTGTTTTCTCTATGCCGAGGCCTCCGGCACAGAATAGTTGACCACCCGAGTGCAGTTTCAGCCTGCAGTCAGGCAGGCGCGGGTAGCGTCACGGGATCGGCCAGACAGGCGAGAATCCAGGAGAGACCCATGCAGTTCGACATCACCGACGAGGAACGCCGCAAGGCCAAGATCCCCCATGAGATCCTGCTGGCAAATCTCATCGGCAATCACATCCTCTGGTTCATTGCCTCCCTGGGCATCGCCAAGACCTACTGGCAGCCCGTGGCCATGGTGCCCGTCATCTCGGCCCTCATCCTCGGTTACCTGTTCTGGCGCGGCCGTCGCGCCCGCGACGCCGATACCTGGTTCGTGCGAGCCCACTGGGAGATCTGTCTCAGCCGCATCCGCGTCTTCAGCATCATGTTGGCGTTGCTGGTGATCGTCGCCGCCCTGGGCTGGGTGGGCTACACCTACTTCGGCATGATGGACATCGCCGTCAAGGCCATCATCGGTGGTGCCGGCATCCTCCCCGTGATGGTCACCGTGCTGGTGCTTATCGTCATGGAATCCGATGCCCTGCACCAGGCCGGCCACGGTATCGTGCCCGACGGCTACGTCAAACGTGTGCCACCGCCTTCGGGGCTGAAACTGTTGGAGACGGAATGACAGCGGAGTGACTGGGAGCGGATGCCCCAGGGTCTAGGTTCCATCGGGTTGGCGTTGGCAGAGAGTTCTTTGTGGGCTGGTGAGCTTGTCAGCCGATGAGGAGGGGAGGGTCTCTGCTTTCGATTGCCCTTGCCCTTGCATCTGGCCCGGTTTCTCCCGGTTTCCGCGGCGGTCTTGGTGCTAGCGCGAAGTCGCTTTGTCCCCATTCTCCATTCCCCTGTCCAATGGCGAGTAGTTCCATCTCACCGTCTTCTATCGGACGGAATCTCCAGGTTTACCCTCGATGTGAAACCGGGCGGTGAGCCGATCTCTCTGATTTGTCCGTAACAGGTGCGTTGTCAGCCGAGGCCCTGCATCTCGTTCGCCCCGTGGCCGGCGCAGGCAACGGACTTCGGTTTTGCCTATGGTGATATGGTCGGACTAAGGGGGGCGAGGGCTGCCCGGTCGAGGACGATTTTGCGGGCATAAAAAAATCCCCGCCAAAGGGCGGGGATTTTTCGCGGGCCTAGGCCCGGTTCGCTGCCTCAGGCGTCGAGGCGACGACGGCGGCGCATGCCAAGGCCGACCAGGCCCAGTCCCATGAGGGCCAGGGAGGCAGGCTCAGGTACGCCGACGGTGATACCGTTCTCGGCACTGGTCAACGCGCCCGCAGCACCCGCTGCCACCGAGAAGGTCTCCACGATATACAGCGTCTGACTCATCGGGTTGATCTGTACGAACCCAGCATTCGCGCCATCGACACTGCTCAGCGAGGCCAGGTGGTTGGTCATGTTGCTGTCGTCGTAGACGTCCTTGGTCACGGTGATGCCGGTGCCGACGACCGTGGTATCCAGCGAGATCTTGAGGAAGTACTCGCTGCTAGGAAGAACCACGTTTGCTGCATACTTGACCGTGGCCGTGTCGCCGGCCAGCAGGCCGTCGCCATTGTTGATGCCATTGACGGCGAAGTTGAAGTCGACGGTGTAGTCGTCCTCAGTTCCCAGGTGCACCTCGCCCAGCGTCACGATGGCGGGATCGATGAGGGCATCATAGGACGAAACGCCCCATGTCGAATCACCATCTGCATCCGTCACCGGGCTGGCAGCCGACCAGTTTGTGATCGTATCCTGATAAAAAGTGGCCGCTTGTACCTGGGACGCCATTCCCAAACCGAGGGCAAGTCCCACAGTGAGTAAGAGTTTATTAGTGCGCATGACACACCTCCTTAAAATTTTTTACTTTCCCGGCGCCCCCTCCGGTGGTTGTTTGCAGGGTCTGATACTAATGCCCTGCTAGGCTAACTATGCCCATGCATTATGTGGGCCAAATACTAAAAAAATCGTATATACAAGGAGATAGGTGTTTATTGATAGCGGGTCTTGTTCGGGGTGTAAAGAATACAAGACAGCTCCTTCGGCACGTACCAACTTCACAACTCGCTGATACAAAAGGAGAATAGTGTTTCCCGCCTTTTCGGGCAGTGGTTTTGTCGACTCTAACGGGACGAGGTGTAAAAGATTTCGACAGGGTGGTCTCGGTCGAACCTGAATGCGGCACCGTTGGATCTTTGCGGAGGGTGGTCGACGAATCGGTTCGCATCGAGGGAGTGGCTGCCTCTGAGTTCTAGATGCCCGGTATCAAACAGTTTTGTCGTCGCCGTCAAGGCCATCATCGGTGGTGCCGGCATCCTCCCTGTGATGGTCACCGTGCTGGTGCTCATCGTCATGGAGTCCGATGCCCTGCACCAGGCCGGTCACGGTATCGTGCCCGACGGCTACGTCAAACGTGTGCCACCACCGATGGGGCTGAGGTTGCTGACGGAGGAATAGGGTGTACGAGGGCAGGCGGTCGAGGTCGGTCCGCCGATCATTGGCTTGCCGACCGCGGTGACTCTGGCGGATCATGGTGCGGCGCCCCGCCGACACCCGGCCGGGCCTCGACGGTGACGGCCTGGCCTTGGATACCTCCACCTTCTTCCTGCACCTGCTGATCATACTGCTCACGGCGCGCCTGTTCGCCGAGCTGGCGGTGCGCCTGCAGGCGCCGGCGGTGATCGGCGAGCTGCTGGCGGGGGTGGTGCTGGGCCCCAGCCTGCTGGGTTGGCTGGCGCCGACGGACACCATCAAGCTGCTGGCGGAGATCGGCATCCTGCTGTTGCTGTTCGACGTGGGCCTGGAGACCGATCTCAAGCGCTTGGCGCGCACCGGCGTCCAGTCCATCGTGGTCGCCAGCCTCGGCTTTATCGCCCCCCTGGGGCTCGGTTTTCTCCTCGCCTACGGCCTCTTCGGCCTGCCCCTGCTGGTGGCGCTGTTCATCGGCGGCACCCTCACCGCCACCAGCATCGGCATCACCGTGCGCGTGCTGGCCGACCTGCGGCGCCAGCATTCGCGCGAGGGCCAGGTGGTGCTGGGGGCGGCGGTGATCGACGACATCCTGGGGGTGGTGCTGCTGGCCCTGCTGTACGAGTTTTCCCTCGGCGGCGGCATCAGTCTGGCCAACACCAGCAAGGTGCTGGCCTTCATCGGCGCGTTTTTCATTCTTGCCCCGCTGGCGGCCAAGCTGCTGGCGGTGATCATCAAGCGTTTCGAGGCGGTGAGTGGCATCCCAGGCCTGATTCCCACCGCCATCGTTTCCCTGGTGCTGTTCTTTGCCTGGCTGGCCCACGCCGTGGGGGCGCCGGAGATCCTCGGCGGTTTCGCCGCCGGCCTGGCCCTGTCGCGGCGCTTCTTCCTGCCCATGGGCGCCGCCATCCACACCGACCCCGACTTCGCCGCCCGCATCGAGGACCGAATGCGGCCCATCATCCAGTTGTTCACGCCCATCTTTTTCGTCTTCGTCGGTCTGTCGCTGAACTTTCGTCAAGTGAACTGGGGCTCGGCCGACTTCTGGCTCTTCTCCCTGGCGCTGCTGGTGGTGGCCGTGCTCGGCAAGCTACTGGGGGCGCTGCTGATCCGCGAGCCCTGGTCCCTGCGCTGGATCATCGGCCTGGCCATGACGCCGCGCGGCGAGGTGGGGCTGATCTTCGCCGAATTGGGGCGCCTCAACGGCATCTTCGACAACGACACCCACGCCGCCCTGATCCTGGTCATCGCCCTCACCACCCTGCTGCCGCCCTTCGTTATGAAGGCCTATTACGCACGCCGGAGTGAGCCGTAGCCGGGCGGGTCGGCGGAGTGAAGTCGTCTGTCAGAGAAGGGCCGGGGGTCAAGCATCCCGGCACTGGGGGAGTGTGGCCTACGACTGCCGCGTGATGTCCACGTAGAGGGTCAGGCGCTGGCCGGGCTGGAGGTATTTGCCCTTGGGCAAATGGTTCCACCGGCGCAGCTTGGCGATGGTGACGCGGAAGCGCTTGGCGATGCGGGCGAGGGAGTCGCCCTGACGCACGCGATAGTGGATCTTCTGCCGGCGGGCGCTGGAGGGCGGCGCGGCGAGGCTGGTCTGCAGGCCGGCGCCCTTCTTGCTCCAGATGACCAGGCGCTGGCCGGGGAACAGGGGGTCGCGCGGCGACATGCCGTTCCAGCGCGCCAGCTTGACGGTGGAGACGCCGTGTTTGCGCGAGAGATCCCACCAGGTGTCGCCGGGGCGCACGGTGTAGTCGAGTTTTTGCCCGCGGCGCCGGGTGTTTTGGATGGCCCGACGGCGGCGGTCTTCACTCAGGTAGTGACTGAGGTCCTTGGTGGCCACGGGGATGATGAGGTTGTCGCCGGCGCGGATCCATTTGCCATCGAGGTTGTTGACCTCCTGCAGCAGATCGACACTGGTCTGGTAGCGGCGGGCGATGCTGCCGAGGTTCTCGCCATTGCGGATGCGGTGGCGCTGCCAGCGGATGCGCTCGCGTTTGCCCAGCTTGGCCAGGCGCTGGGCGAAGGTCTCGGCACGGTCGATGGGCAACCACAGGGTGTGCGGGCCGTCCGGCGCGGTGGCCCAGCGGTTGAAGGCGGGGTTGAGGCGGTAGACCTCGGCGATCTCCATGTCGGCCAGGTCGGCCACCAGGGCGAGGTCGATCTGTGAGCCGATGGCGACCCGTTCCAGCTGCGGGGCGTTGGCGATGCGCGTCAGGCGCGCGCCGTAGCGGCGTGGGTCTTCGACGATGGCGCTGATGGCGAGCAGCTTGGGTACGTAGCCCCGGGTCTCGTCGGGCAGGTCGAGGGACCAGAAATCGGTGGGCTTGCCCCGCTTGCGATTCTTGCGCATGGCCCGCATCACGCGGCCCTCGCCGGAGTTGTAGGCGGCCAGGGCGAGCAGCCAGTCGCCGTCGAATTGCCGGTTGAGGCGCTGCAGATAGTCCAGGGCGGCGCGTGTGGCGGCGTGCACGTCGCGGCGTCCGTCGTACCACCAGTTCTGTTTCAGGCCATAGCGGCGACCGGTGGCGGGGATGAATTGCCAGATCCCGGCGGCGCGCCCGGGGGAGTAGGCGAAGGGCTGAAAGGCGCTCTCCACCACCGGCAGCAGGGCGATCTCGCCGGGCATGCCGCGCTGCTCGACCTGTTCCACGATGTCGAAGAGGAAGGGCCGGGCGCGTGCCACCACGCGGTCCAGATAGGACTGGTTGCGGGCGTACCACTCGAGATAGGGGCGGATGCCCGGGTTGTCGTGGCCGGAGAGGGCGAACGAGGTGCGCAGGCGCTCCCACAGGTCGGGGTCGGGCAGGGCATCGGCCTGGCTGTCGGAGACCTCGGGAAAGGGCGCGGCGGACAGCCAGCTGTACTCCGGTGAGTCCATGTTCTCCCACAACACGGCGTGTTGTACCAGGTCACGGTTGGACTCGGCCACGGTGTGGGCGTGCTCGGCGACGGCCGGCGTGGTGCAGGGGAGCAGGGCGAGGGCCAGGCGTGCGGCGCGTGGCCAGGGGCGGGGGTCGAGGTGTCGGCAGAATGGCTTCATGTCGTCATTCTATATCGGCTAGTCCAGGGTGTCTTTCCAGTGGCGGACGGCGGCGAACACCTCGACGGCCGTTTTCAAGGGACGACCGGCGAAAAGTTCGGCGTGACGCAGCAGGTTGGGGGCGTCCCAGCGGAGGAAGGGGTTGGTGGCCTTTTCCAGCCCCAGGGGCGCCGGCACGGTGGCCTGGCCCTCACGGCGGGCGGCACGCACGGCCTGCAGGCGCTGGGCGATGGCGTCGTTCTCCGGTTCGGCGATGTGGGCGAAGACCAGGTTGGCCTCGGTGTATTCGTGGGCACAATAGACCAGGGTGTCGTCGGGCAGGGCGCGCAGGCGGTCGAGGGCGTGCTGCATCTGCGCCGGGGTGCCCTCGAACAGGCGCCCGCAACCGGCGGTGAACAGGGTATCGCCCGGGAACAGGACGGCGCCACCGGCCGGGTCCGGCGGCTGATAGTAGGCGATGTGGCCGCGGGTGTGGCCGGGAACCTCGAGCACCTGCAGGGCGGCGCCAATGGCGGGCAGGGGCAGGTGATCGTCGTCCGCCAGGGGGTGTTCGCGGTGGGGGATGTCCTCGTGCGCCGGTCCGTAGACGGGGACCGGGTGGTGCGCGAGGATCTCCTCGATACCGCCGGTGTGGTCGGGGTGGTGGTGGGTGACGAGGATGGCCACCGGGCGCAGGCCACGGGCCTCGATGGCCGCCAGCACCGGCCGGGCATCGCCGGGGTCGACGATGGCGACCTCGGGCCCCTGTTCGTGGCCGAACAGCCAGATGTAGTTGTCGTCGAAGGCGGGGACGGCTTGCACGGTACGCATGACGGGCTCCATGGGCAGGATAGGGGAAGGATTCTACGCCCGTTTTTCCCCCCGGGGGAGGCGCCGGTGGCTGGTGGCTGCGGGGGATTCTGCGTATCCTTGCCCCCTCGCAAACGGGGCCGGCGGGATGTGCCGGGGTACGGCCGAGGGTAGCGAGGAGAGGTGGTGAAGAAACGGGTGATGGGTTGGATGCGTTGCGCCACGGGCGAGGAGACCACCCGCCGCATGCGCGCCTGGTTCGGCCGTCTCCCCGGGCGCTGGTTCCAGGCGGAGGAGCGGGCCCAACTGCGTCGGATACTGCCCAACCTGTTCGGCTATCACCTGCTGCAGTTGGGTGACTACTACTCCAAAGAGAGCCTGAGCAGCTCGCGCATCCCCCATTGCATCGTGCAGGACCCCCACGTGCGGCTCGATCCGCCCCCCGGCGAGCGCCTGCGCAATGTGTTGCGGGGGCTGCCCGACTGGCTGCCCATCGCCGGGGACAGCATCGACGTGGTGATCATGCCGCATACCCTGGAGTTCACCCAGGATCCCCACCAGGTGCTGCGCGAGGTCGACCGGGTGCTGATCCCCGAGGGCCACGTGGTGGTGCTGGGCTTCAATCCCTGGAGCCCCTGGATGTTGTGGCGTCTCGCCTTGGGCTGGCGCGGCCGGCCACCGTGGTGCGGTCACTTCATCCGCCCGGCGCGGCTCAAGGACTGGCTGCAACTGCTGGGTTTCGACATTGTCCAATGTGAACACTATTTCTACCGTCCACCCCTGCGTCACCGTGGCCTCATGCATCGGCTGCGTTTTCTCGAGCGGCTGGGGCGGCGTTGGTGGCCGGTATTCGGTGCCGGCTATGTGGTGTTGGCGAAGAAGCGCGTCATCGGCCTGACGCCGATAGAGAACCGCTGGCGTGCCCGGCGGCCGAGCCTGGCCGGAGTGGGTCTGGCCGGCAACTCCCGCCTCGGCGATCCCGGCCTGGGCAACCCGCAGAGAGAGCACACCGACTAACTTCATGACCAAGACGAGCGAGCGATATGAGTGAGAAAGTAATCGAATTGTTTACCGATGGCGCCTGCCGCGGTAACCCCGGTCCGGGTGGCTGGGGGGTCTTGATCCGTGCGGGCGAGGTGGAGAAGGAGCTGCACGGCGGCGAGGCCGAGACGACCAACAACCGCATGGAGCTGATGGCCGCCATTCGTGGCCTGGAGAGCCTCAAGCGCCCCTGCAAGGTGCGTCTGACCACCGACTCGCAATACGTCATGAAGGGCATCACCGAGTGGATGGACAACTGGAAGCGGCGCAACTGGCAGACGGCGGCGAAGAAGCCGGTGAAGAACATCGATCTTTGGAAGCGCCTGGATCGCGCCCTGTCCCAGCACCAAGTGGAATGGGAGTGGGTCCGCGGCCATACCGGCCACGTGGAGAACGAGCGCGCCGACCAGCTGGCCAACCGCGGCATCGACGAGCTGTCGCAGGGCGCAGACAAGGTGGGGGGCTGATACACATGCGGCAGATCGTGCTGGATACGGAGACCACCGGCCTGGAGCCCTCGCAAGGGCACCGGGTGATCGAGATCGGCTGTGTCGAGGTGGTGGAACGGCGAACTACGGGAAACCACTTCCATCAGTATCTGCAGCCGGATCGGGCCATCGATGAGGGCGCCATCGAGGTGCACGGCATCAGCAACGAGTTCCTCGCCGACAAGCCGCGCTTCGCCGATGTGGTGGACGACTTCCTCGATTTCGTGCGCGGCGCCGAGCTGGTGATCCACAATGCCCCCTTCGACGTGGGCTTCCTCAATCACGAACTGGCCCTGCTCGACGGCGACTACGGCCGTATCGAGGACTACTGCGGCATCCTCGACACCTTGTCCCTGGCGCGGCAGATGCACCCGGGGCAGAAGAACAGCCTGGACGCCCTTTGTCGCCGCTACGACATCGACAACGCCCATCGTGAGCTGCATGGCGCCCTGCTGGACGCGGAGATCCTGGCCGACGTCTATCTGATGATGACCGGCGGCCAGACCGCCCTCTTGCTGGATGCGCAGGGAGATGCCGGTGAGGTGCTCGCCGACGAGATCCGGCGCCTGCCCGCCGGGCGCCCGGCGCTGCGCGTGATCCGTGCCGACGAGGCCGAGCGGGCGGCGCACGAGGCGCGCCTGGCGGCCATCGACGAGGCCAGCGGTGGTCAGTGCCTGTGGGGTCGCTCGGAGGAGTAGGCGGCCGATGTCAGCGGGTCATTCCTGCAGATAGGGATAGCCCGTAGTTTGGGGTGAGGAACGAACCCCAACATGAGGCGGCTCGGCCGTGCACTGCGTTGGGATTCGCAGGCTCATCCCAACCTACGATCCAGGTAGTCCTCACTCCTGCAGATAGGGATAGCCCTTGGCCCGCCATTCCTGAAAGCCGCCGCGGAACCAGTAGACGTTGCGATAGCCGCAGGTGATGGCGATGGTCACGGCGTGGCCGCTGCGCCCGCACTTCACACCGTTGCAATAGAACAACACCGGCTGCGCCGGATCGGGCAACAGGCGTGCCAGGCTGGCACAGTCGGTCTCGGTGTCGGGCAGACTGAGGGATCCCTCGATGTAGCCCTGCTTGCGGTCACCGCGGATGCGCGAGTCGATGATCACCAGTCGCGGCAGGCGTTCCACCAGGCCGATGAGCTCTTCGGCGTCCACCCGAGTGCTGCCGGGGATCGTCTCCGGCGTGCGCGGTGGCTCGGCGCTCCAGGCGGGCGGGCAGGCCAGCAGGGTGAGGAGCAGCAGGCCGGGGCGCCACCGGGCCGCACCCCGCCGGCCCCCGCTCACACTTGGTAGTAGTCGCGATACCATTCGACGAAACGGGCCACACCGTCCTCCACGCTGGTGGCGGGCTTGTAACCCACTTCCTTCACCAGGTCGTCCACGTCGGCATAGGTGTCCGGTACGTCGCCCGGCTGCAGCGGCAACATGTTCATCTCCGCCTTCTTGCCCAGGCAGTCTTCCAGCACCTTGATGTAGTGCATCAGCTCCACCGGGGCATTGTTGCCGATGTTGTACAGGCGATAGGGGGCGCTGGAGGTGCCGGGGTCGGGGTGCTTGCCGTTCCAGTCCGGGTTGGGCTCGGCCACGCGGTCCAGGGTGCGGATCACGCCCTCGACGATGTCGTCGATGTAGGTGAAGTCGCGCCGGTGCTTGCCGTGGTTGAAGACGTCGATGGGCTCGCCGGCGAGGATCTTGCGCGTGAACAGGAACAGCGCCATGTCAGGACGGCCCCAGGGGCCGTAGACGGTGAAGAAGCGCAGGCCGGTGGTGGGCAGGTCGTAGAGATGGCTGTAGGTGTGGGCCATCAGCTCGTTGGCCTTCTTGGTGGCTGCGTACATGCTCAGCGGGTGATCCACGTTGTTGTGGATGGAGAAGGGCATGTTGGTGTTGGCGCCGTACACCGAGCTGGAGGAGGCGTAGACGAGGTGCTCGACGCCGTTGTAGCGGCAGCCCTCGAGGATGTTCATGAAGCCGACGATGTTGCTCTCCACGTAGGAGTGCGGGTTCTCCAGGGAGTAGCGCACGCCGGCCTGGGCGGCCAGGTTGACCACCTTGTTGGGCTTGTGTTCGGCGAACAGGGCCTCCATGGCCGGGCGGTCTTCGATGTCGATGCGCGCCTCGGTGAAACCGGCGTGCGGGTGCAGCCGGGCCAGACGCGCCTCCTTGAGGCTGACGTCGTAGTAGTCGTTGAGGTTGTCGATGCCGACCACCTCGTCGCCACGTGCCAGCAGGCGCAGGGCCAGCTGGCTGCCGATGAAGCCGGCGGTTCCGGTGATGAGTACTTTCATGGATGATCCTTTGATGGCGTCGCTGGGGATTACAGGCGGTCGTCCACCCGGTCAGCGGGGAGGATGTTCTTCACGTCGAACAGGATGTGCCGGTCCTTGCCCAGGGCGTGGATGGCGTCGATGCCCATCTCGCGGAATTGGTCATGGGCCACGGCGAGGACGATGGCGTCGTACTGGCCGTCCGCCAGCCTGTCGATGGGGCGGAAGCCGTATTCGCGTTCCAGTTCGTCGGCGTCGACCCAGGGATCGTAGACGTCCACGTTGGCGTGGTAGTCGTCGAATTCCTCGATCATGTCGATGACCCGGGTGTTGCGCAGGTCGGGGCAGTTCTCCTTGAAGGTGAAGCCGAGGATGAGCACGCGGGCGTCCACCGCGTGGATGCGGTTCTGCGTCATCAGTTTCACCACCCGCTGCACCACGTGGCTGCCCATGCCGTCGTTGATGCGCCGTCCGGCGAGGATGATCTCCGGGTGGTAGCCGATCTCCTGCGCCTTGTGCGTCAGGTAGTAGGGGTCGACGCCGATGCAGTGGCCGCCCACCAGGCCAGGGCGGAAGGGCAGGAAGTTCCACTTGGTGCCGGCG
>JANTGX010000034.1 GCA_024762755.1 Gammaproteobacteria bacterium | reverse complement strand
CCTGCTGGCCGACGAAGACGCCGAGATGCGCGAAATGGGCGCCGAGGAGCTGAAGGCAGCCCGCGCCCGCCGCGACGCGCTGGAGTTGGAACTGCAAAAGCTGCTGCTGCCCACGGACCCCAACGACAACAGCAACATCTTCCTCGAGATCCGCGCCGGCACCGGCGGCGACGAGGCCGCGTTGTTCGCCGGCGACCTGTTTCGCATGTACGCCCGTTACGCCGAGCGCCGCCGCTGGCAGGTCGAGGTGATCTCCGAGAGCCCCGGTGAACACGGCGGCTACAAGGAGGTCGTCGCCCGCATCATCGGCCAGGGCGCCTATTCCCGGCTCAAGTTCGAATCCGGCGCCCACCGCGTGCAGCGCGTGCCGGAGACCGAGTCCCAGGGCCGCATCCACACCTCCGCCTGCACCGTGGCGGTGATGCCCGAGGTGGCCGAGGTGGCGCAGGCCGAGATCAATCCCGCCGACCTCAAGGTGGACACCTTCCGCGCCTCGGGCGCCGGCGGCCAGCACGTCAACAAGACCGACTCCGCCATCCGCATCACCCACCTGCCCACCGGCACCGTGGTGGAATGCCAGGACGAGCGATCACAACACAAGAACCGTGCCCGCGCCATGTCCCTGCTGGCCGCCAAGATCACCAGTGCCGAACGCGAAAAACAGGCAGCCGAACAGGCCGCCACGCGCAAGTCCCTGGTGGGCAGCGGCGACCGCTCCGAACGCATCCGCACCTACAACTTCCCCCAGGGCCGCGTCACCGACCACCGCATCAACCTCACCCTCTACAAGCTCGACGAGATCCTGCAGGGTGACCTCGACCTCGTCATCGAGCCACTGATCAACGAATACCAGGTTCAGCAGCTGGCGGAGCTGGGCGAGGAGGGCTGAGCCTCCCCGCCCGTCACCCACCCTCAGGGGCAGTTGGTCGGACTGGTGCCGCAGTTCCAGCCGCTCAGCGACGTGATCTCGAACTGCAGGCCGCCATTCAATCCTGACCAGATGTCAAAACCGACAACCAGCTTGTAGTAGTCGCCCCCACCACTGCGTTGCACGATGTAGGATGCTTGCACGGTTTCGTCCACGGGATTGGCGTGGCTGCGGCTGGAAAGCGTCCAGTTCGGCCCCGCATCGAAGTCGGCCTGGGTATCGGAAGGCAACAGCGACATGACCAGGGCGGCGTCCGGGCCGGGTGTGCTTGTCGGTAATAGCAGGGTATTCAGGTCCAGTTCGTTGCTGTCGTTGATGAGGAAATAGGCCCCACCACCTTCCCCGGCGGCGGGCATGCTCGGGATGATGGTCAGGGCCACGGCGGAAGCGGGTCGGTCGACGGTCAGGGTCAGCGAGTCGACCGCGGTTTCCCCACCACCATAGTCGGCCTCGGCCGTGAGCGTACGCTGCCCGTTGATCACGCCAGTGATGTCCGTGAACTCGATACTCCAGGCGCCACCCATCGGCGTGCTCACAGTTTCCGTCAGCAGGCCACCCAAGCCATCGGTTTCCAGGCTGACCGTAATGCTCGTCGGGCTGCCCTCGTAGGTCCCCTGCACCACCAGGTTGTCCGTGGTCACCGTATCCCCGTTCTGTGGCGCGGTAATCGCCACCTCCCGGATGGGGGCGATATCGCTGATGTTGACGTCGATGGTGGCCTGCTCGGTGATGCCGCCACCATAGTCGGCGGTGGCGGTGAGGGCCCGCTGGCCCGGCTGCACCGTGGAGAGGTCAGCGAGCAGCGCCGTCCAACTGCTGTTCTGGAAGGTGGCAATCGCATCCACGCTGCCGCCATTGCCGTCCTCCAGGCTGACGCCGATGCTGTCGGGTACGCCGGAGTAGCCACCAGCCACGCTGAGCGCAGCGCCTTTGCTGACGGAGGCGCCGTCCGCCGGCTGGGAGATGTCGATGCCGCGGGGGAAACTGCGGTCGATGTAGATCCACACACTGTCCCATTTCCAGGTGGCGCCGTAACGCGCCTTGACGTGCAGCCAGCGTCCGCCCTCCTGGGTAACGTCGGTGATATCCAGCTGTGCGTTCCACTCGCCGTTACTGAAGGTAGCAGCGGCCTCGACGGTCTCGTAGGTCACCCCGGTCTTATGCATCAGCACCACGATCTCGTCGGGTTGAAAGGTATAGGTGCCTGCCATGTCGATGAAGTTGGCGCGGATCTCGGTGAGCGGCGCCGGGGTGGTGATGTGCACTTCGTTGCCCACCAGGGTCACGTCAGCGGTGGCATCGGCGTACCATACGGTGAGCAGATCCGCGGCCTGGCCCGCATAGTCGCCGGCGTCTTCCACGCCGTTGTTGTTGCGGTCGAGGAAGGCGCCGACGAGGTAGGTGTTGTTGGGCACATTGACGATATCGAAACCGCCGGGGAAGGTGCCGGAAGTAATGCGGGCCATCTGCCGCGCGCCGGTGACGGGATCCTGTACATAGACGTAGAGCGGCGTGCCGACGTCGATCTCGTCGTAGATACCCGAGACCAGATCCACGTTGACGCTCACCGTGTAACCCTGCAGGTTGCCGTTGTTAGTGGTGACGATGACCTGGTCCCAGATCTCGTCGCTGATGGCGGCACGGATGATGTGCTCGCCGTCCTGCAGGCGGGTAGTGTCGAAGGTCGTCCGCCACTCGGTGCCCACACCGCTGACGTCCAGCGTCTGCTGGGTGAAACGGTTGCCGTCGATGCTCACCGTCACCCAGTCGGCGTTGCTGGCCGACAGGCCCACCACCACTTCCAGGTCGCCGCTGACCACGGCGCCATCGCTCGGCTCGTGGATACTCAGCTGGCCATAGACATCGGCGGGATTCTGGCCGCCAGCATCGGGCGTGCCGTCGTGATCGAAGTCGCCGTCGAACAGGCTCAGCTCCACGTTATCAGAGACGGCGTCTCCGTTGCTCACCTCCAGCTGCACGCCGGCCGTGCCCTCGAAATCCCGGCCGGTGTCTGGCACCAAGTTGTTGTTGCGATCGAGGAAGGCGCCGATCTGGTAGGTGCCGTTGAGCACGTTGGGGATATCGAAGCTGCCGGGAAAGGTGCCGACGGTGAATCGCTGGCCGGTCACCAGTCCCGTGCTGACGCGTTTGGCGTAGACGTACAGGGGGGTGAGCTGGTCGATCCTGGCGAAGACACCTGATGCAAGACTCACCGGCACGGTGACCGTGAAGCCACTGGCATTGCCGTTGCTGGTGGTGATCTGGATCTGATCACGTACCGTGTCGCTGGCGTAGGCCACCAGGGCGTGGTCGCCGTCCTGGAAGCGGGTGGTATCGAAGTCGGCACTCCAGTTACCGAAGCTGCAGTCCACCACCTGGCGGCTGAAGGCGTCGTTGTCGATGACCACCGTCAACTGGTCGATGAGGTTGCAGCCGCCTTCCACGGTGATCTCGCCATTCACGGTGGCGCCCGCAGCCGGCGAGTCGATGGAGATACTGCCGCTCGCTCCGGTTCCGCCGCCACCCGTGGCGATGATGCTCAGCAGGCCGAGGGCCAGCATTGCCAACAGTGAGAATTTGCGCAATATCGTCGTATTCACGGCTAACTCCTTTCTTCCAAGTAACTGTTTGCTGCGGCGACCGAGACCACCGCAGTGCTGACATCACGGCGTGGGCTGGCAAATGCCGATCTGGTTCAGCTGCCCGACCTCGTCCGCGTTGAGGCCCCGGCCAAAGACCTGCACGTCGTCTGCCAGGCCGCGGAAGGGCCACTGCGGCACGACACCGGCGCCGGCAAAGTCGCCGCCGATGCGCAGCGGGTCGCCGTTGGCGATCAGGTACCGGGTGGTGTCCCGATACTTCAGGTTGCCGCTGGTCCAGGTGCGAGTCGTACTCCGGGTCTTCTCCAACTGGCCGTTCAGGTACAGGCGCATGGTCTCGCCGCTGAAGGTCACGGTGACATCCACCCACTCCTGCGGCGCGATGGCGTTGTCAGTCAGCAATTCGACTGTGCCGTTGTAAATACTGTCGGCGCAAAAATCGTCCACCCAACCGAAGAGCCAGCCCCAGCATTTGCGGTATGTGCTGCGATACAGGGTGAACTTGAGCCTGCCCCCCGGGCTGACGAACAGGGCGTAGGTGGCCGCGCCCGGGTCGCCCTTCGACAGCACCGTGGCCCAGTCCTTGCCGGTGCCGACGCCTTCCCAGTAGATGCGGGCGGAGACGCTAAGCTCGCGGTGGGGACTCAGACCATCGTCGGTCTGGGCGGCGACATCGATGTACTGGTCATCCTGATCCGGCAAGGGATTGAACTGGAAGGCCGGGTTGCCCAATACGTCGAGTATCAGATTGTCACCCTGCGGGAACATCTCGCCGTCGCTGGCGACACCACCCGCGTCGCCAGTCCAGATATCCTCGGCCATGACGTTGCTGGCGCCGATAGAGTCCGTGCCGTCCCACCAGGCCACCAGCCCCAGCTTGTCGCCACCCAGGCAGGGGGGCGAGAGCGGGAAGGGATCGGTGGTGTCGGCAAGGTCATCACCATCGGTGTTCATCAGGTAGGGATCGGTGCCGAGAGAGAACTCGGTGGCATCGGAGAGAAAGTCACCGTCCACATCGGCAAAGCGCGGATCGGGGAAGACCTCGTAGGGCGTATTGCCGTTGACGGCCACCTCCCAGCCCTCGCGCGTCTCGGCATAGTCGCCCAGGGTGTCGCCATCGGTATCCGGCTCGCTGCGGTTGGTGCCCAGCAGGTACTCCTCGCGATTGAAGATACCGTCACCGTCTTCGTCATTCAGATAGGTGAGGCTGATGCGCTCGCCGTTGTGCAGCACGACGTCCTCGAAGTCCACCGCCGAATCGGCGCCGAAGGCGTCACTACTACCGCCGACCAGCCACAGGCCCTGGGGATGCAGGGTCTCGCAATCGACTGCGGCATCGTAGGCTTCGGACGCCTCGCTGCAGGCGTCATAGGCCTTGACATCGCGCACCCGGAACAGCACCTTGCCGCCCTCGCTGGTATTGCCCTCGTCGTCGGTGAGGGTCTCGGTCATCACCTCGTAGTCGACGCCGATGACATCCGCCAGCGCCTCGCGCAGGGTCAGGCCGCGCCCGGAACCGTCAGAATTGCGGTGCACGTTGGTGGCCACCATGTGGCGCTCCACGCGTCCGTTGCCGTAGTCGATAACGAGCAGGCCGGTGCGTTGCAGCACGCCCTCGCCGAGCTTGGCGTAGTTCACCGTCTCCTCCACGCCCCATTCGTCCAGCTGGAACAGGGAGTAGGCGCCCACCTCGAACATCAGTGCCGAGGGATTGCTCACCAGGGCACGCATGATCTCGGCGCCGATGTGCTCCTTGCTCATGGTCAGGGTCAGTTCCGCCGAGGGGCCGAGCACATAACCCTCTGCCGGCCATTCCTCGTCGGGGGCCATGGTACCGATGAGACTGAAGCGACCGCCGCCGGTCTGGCGATAGGCCACCACACGCAGATCCTTGAGCTTGAAGCTCAGGTCGGACTCGTTGACCAGCTTCATGGCGACGCTGAGCTTGCCGTCGTCGAAGCTGACGTTTTGTTGGGTCCATTGCTGGTAGTTGTCCTGCGACTGCTCGACCGAGCTGTGCTTCCAGCTGGACGAGGTGTTGCGGAAATAGCCTTGCTGGAACTTGGTCTCGGTATCGATGGTGGCATTGAAGGACGGCGGCCAGGTCGAGGTACCGGCCTCCGCGTGGGTCTTGATGTCGACGGTGTTCTCGATGGACATCTTGGTGGATGTGGTATCGGTCCTAGTACGGTCCGTCTCCTCGCGGGCCAATTGCTCGCTGTGGGTCGAGGTACCGGTGGTGTAGTCCACCTGCACTTCGATGAGGGGGTCGCCGTGCAACTCCAGGGCCATGGAGGGCAGATCCGCCAGACTCGGGTTGGTGCCGCCGGTGTGGATTTCTACATAGTCACTGATGCCATCGCCGTCGGTGTCCGACAGGGTCGGCGAGGTTCCGGACAGGGCCAGCTCGTAGCCGTCCCACAGATTGGGGTCGGAGTCACAGCCACCGAGATCGAACAGGGGATCGGGATCGCAGGAGTCGCCGTCGCTGTCCACACGGTTCGGCTGGCTCTTGTAGACATTGAGTTCGGCGTAGTCGGAGAGCAGATCGCTGTCCGTGTCGCTACGCCTCGGGTCGGTGCGCGCGGCGCGCTCCTCGGCATCGCTGAGGCCATCGCCGTCGCTGTCGAACTGGTTCGGGTCGCTGGACACGGCATAACGCTCGATGTCACCGTCACCGAGCACAATGCTCACCATCCAGCCGGTCTTTTCGTCGGCATCGAGCACACCGTCGCCGTCGGCATCACCGGGGCCCGGTACCGGGCTGAGACAGTTTGCCGGCGTGGCAGGATCGATTTCACCGAGGTCGTAGTCCACACCCTCGGCAGCGGTGAAACAGACCTCGCTCAGCACAACACCGCCCTTGCTGGCCGTGAGTCGATGACTGCCAGCAGCGACCTGCAGCAAGAATCGCCCCTCGACATCGGTGCGGCCCTCGACCAACACACTGCGGACGGAGACTAAGGCATCGGCCACAGGTTCGCCATGACCATCCAGCACTTGCCCACGAACTTGCGATGTCTCGGGTGTGGGGGTCCCACCACCGCCCGAGCATCCATTGAGTCCTGGGACTACAAGAAATATCGATACCGCCGAAAAAGCCCAGTACTTCCACCCACGCATTGCACTATCCTCAAATAAAATAAGAAAAACTCTAAATTAGTATTACCCCATAATCGTCAATTCCTAATTAAATTTCTTGGCCGCCAGAAATACCCGACTTATCCCCTGAACAACTAGAACAGGAACACCCATTATGAAAGACACATCTTGCATGCGATCCCGATTACCACTATTACTTATTTTCTTTTGAAGGGAAATTTAGCATTGCCGTATTGCTGGCAGAAAAGTCAGTCTGATTAATTAGCCCGGCCATGCGCAACAGACAAATACTATTAGGGGATCGAGCATGAAGAGAAGTCTGGCGGATGTGCTTCGGAAGCCTTTGAAGACCCTTACCCCGGCGTTGTTTATCGTCACTTTGGCCAGCTGCGATCAGCCGAACAATGGCTCACCCTCAAGCACGATGGAGGCTACTCCGACGACGGTGGCGATAGCCAACCTCATCGAACACCAGTTGTGGGATGGTGGCGGCCTCAACTGGGCCTCGCTATCGATTAAGGATGACAATGGCGACTCGGTCACCGGCCGCACCCTCACCGACTTTCAGCTAACCGAGACCCTGCTCGATGCCGACGGCAACGTCATCGACGGCCCCCAGCCCATCACCTTCGACCAGCCTGCTTACCAGTTCGACGGCCCCGGCTTCTGGGAGCGCACGGTGTCCGACGAGAAGCTGGACATCGTCTTCGTGGTCGATACCAGCGGCACCATGAGCGAGGAAATGCCCGCCATCCGCGGTGAGCTGCACGACTTCCTCGACCGCCTGCAGGCCAATCACACCGATTTCCGCCTGGGACTCATCGCCGACCAGTGGGCGCCCGGTGATTATGAAGCGTACCCCCTGCGCGGCCCCATGATGGCCACCGAACTGCACGCCGCCATTGATGGCCTGAACACCAGCGGTGAATGGTGGGAACCCGATACCGGCTATGATTCCATCCTGCACGCCCTGGGGGAGATGCCCTGGCGCGAAGATACCGGCGTGCGCCGGGTCGTCGTGCTGATCACCGACACCCTGCCCCAGTCGGCCTATGGGAGTTACTGGTACCTTGAGAGCACCTCCAGCAACCGTGCCGGGGTCGAGCTGGCCCTGCAGACCACGGGCACCGAGTTCTATTACAGCCAGCCCGCCAGCCGTGACGAGGTCATGGCCCACCCGGACATGGAGTACTACACCCGCGACGACACCAACCCCCGCGCCGGCTGCCAACCATTGAGCGGCGGCCAATGGGACTGCGGCTTCGCCACCCTGGGCTCGCGCATCAGCTGGCCCTTCCAGCAGAATGACATCTCCCTGAACAGTGGACGGCCCCTGGCAGATTCCCGCTACTACTTTGCCTGGGTGAGCCATTACGTCGAGACGCAGACCGGCAACTCCAGTCGACGGGTGCGGGTCAGCATCCAGACCCCAGACCCTGATGGCGGAACCATCCCATTGGAGACTCACTTTGAATACAACCCCTACGAGGGGAACCTTCCCACCCTCACGGTGAACATGACCGATGCCCGCGACCAGCCGGTGGCCGACGATGTTGGCGTCAACCTGCTGGCGGAGATGGGGGATCGCCGCCAATCCGTCGCCGGGAGCGGCCCCAATACCGGCGTGGCTGGCCAAATCGACTTCGATCTGCTATTGCCCGGCAACTATCGCTTGTGTAGCGGCTACAATTGCTGGCCGCCCAATTACGACACCTATCGCTACGCGGATATGGATTACCAGGGCAGCCTGTCCGTGAGCCTGCCCGTCACGGGACTCACCACCAACTGGCAACTGGCCGCGGTGGATGCCGAGATGGATGTATACCGTGCCCGCGGCCTGCTCAAGGACCTGGAGCAATGGGGCGTCACCGAGCGCCCCTTCCGCGACTTCGCTGCCGACGCCAATGCCTGGCTGGATAGCCTGCAGGCCGGCGGCATCGGCCTGGTGGAAGACGAACAGATCCGCCGCTTTTTTGTGGCCCTGTCCGGCTACGTCAACGCCAGTGGCTACGGCGAGGTGGAAGGGCAGCGTATCGGCGAGGACTTCGAGCAGGTGCTGCTCAAGTTCCGCGACATCATCGAGCGGGTGCGTGACCTGGCCGATGACTCGGACGTGGCCACCGCCACTTCGGCCACCGAGGCCGCCGCCCGTTTCGATCTTGCCGCCATCACGGAGATCTCCGCCAGCGAGGCCACAGTACATGCCCTCAAGACCTACGCGGAAGAGGAACTGGTACCCACGGTAATCGACAAGATCGTGGAACAGATCCCCAGTGCACCCTATAAGGATCTGTTGGCGCAGATGATTACCGGTCTGGTATTGGGCCACTGGGACGACTGGCCGGCCCTGCTGGAATCCATGAGTGATCTGGCCCTGGATCAATCCATGAACGAAGTGCAGGCCCTGGCCGCCGCCAAGCTCACCGACGCCCTGTTCGATGACCTCGATCTCCCCCCCGAGGCGCAGACCGTCAAGCCTCTGGTAAAGACCGTGCTGCAGACCTTTGCCCGTGAGGGTTTCAACGGCCTCGACGATGCCATGGCCAGCATTCAGTCGCAGCTACGCAGCCTGGGTTCCTCCGAAGAGGTGCTGGTCTGGGTGGGCGATGTCTTCAGCGCCATCGATGACCAGCTGGATGCCGGACCCCTGCGCGACTTCGCCCTGCCTATGACCCAACTGGTGGTGCGGGCCGCGGTGCAACAGGACGGCCTGGACGACGACGCAGTGATCCGCCTGCTGGCCCACTATTTCAGCCAGCGCATCATCGTCCTGCCGCACTTCGCCCAGCCACTGACCACCCAGCTGGACGATGCCCTGGTCAAGGCCAAGGCCTTCACGCCGACGCCCACCACGGATCCCCTGTGGGACCGCGCCGTGTCCATGAGTAACGACTTCAGCGAGTGGCGCCATGGTGCCGACCCCAATGTGGATCCTTACAGCCCCATGTCTCTGATTAACGAAGACACCTGGAAGAACCTGGCCCGTCAGGATCCCATCGATGACTTCACCCAGGTATTGAGCTACGTCTCCGACACCATCTTGCCGGTGCTGCAGACCCTGTTCACCAATCTGTGCGACTCGGCCTACCCCACTACCTGCCCCCTGGCCAAGGACACCAAGGACTTCATTGCCGTGCTGGACGCCATCGGCCTGATGACCAAGGTGGTGGAGCTGAGTCGCAAGACCCAGGATCTCACTGAGCTGCCCGCTGATCTGAGTCACACCAACACCGTACTGCTGGTGGAGGACTAAGCCATGAACACCCTGACCCGCATCCTCATCACCGGCCTCTGTCTGCTGCCATTGGGCCTCGCCCAGGCTGCCATCTGGCAAGTGGACGAGGTGGAACCCAGTCAGCGCTTCGAGGACATCAGCCCCCAGGCCCTGGTACAGACCGGCACTGAGCTGCACCTGTTCTATGGCGGCGACCACCTGCACCATGCCCAGGGCAGCGGGGACAGTTGGCGCAGCGAGGTCATTGATCCCGCCGATGGCACAGGGCGCTACGCTGCCGCCGTGGCCGGTGCCCGCGGTGATCTACACGTGGCCTACTACGATGCGCTGCACGGTGATCTGCGCTACGCCAGCAACGCCGGCGGCAGCTGGGCGCTAACGACGGTGGATAGCGACGGTGACGTCGGTCGGCATCCCGCCATCGCCCTGGATGCCCGGGACAGCAGCGTGCACATCAGCTACTTCGATGGTTCCAATGGCCAACTGCGCCACGCCAGCAATGCCAGCGGCACCTGGGTGACGGAGACGGTCACCACCGAGACTGGCGTGGGCCGCTACAGCGCCATCAGCGTGGCCGACGATGGCAGCCTGCGCATCGCCTACTACGACATCAGCAACGGCGACCTGCGCCTGGCCAGTAACAGTGGGGCAGGCTGGAGCTCGGAACTCATCGACGGCACGGGCGACGTG
Organism: Gammaproteobacteria bacterium; assembly: GCA_024762755.1. GTDB lineage: Bacteria > Pseudomonadota > Gammaproteobacteria > SZUA-152 > SZUA-152 > JANTGX01. The sequence continues at coordinate 3,253 of JANTGX010000034.1, read as the reverse complement.
GGCCAGGCCCTGTCACTGGCGGTAGACGCTGCGGGCGACCTGCACATCAGCTACTTCGATGTCACCAATGCCGCGCTCAAACAGGCCAGTGGTCACAGTGGCAACTGGGCCCTCGAGACCGTGGATACGGACGCCGGCAGCTACAGCGCGCTGGCCCTCGATGACGACGGCGTGCTGCACCTCGTCTATCACGCCTGGAAAGAGGAGGTTCTCGACCAACAGCAGGGCACCGGCCAGTACACCGCCTATCTGCGCTATATCAGCAACGACGGCAGCGGCTGGACGGCGGCCGACAATGTAGCCAGCAGCACCGCAGATCGCGACCTCGGTCGGCAGACCGCCCTGGCCGTGAGTGGCGCCGGCCTCACCCTGCAGGTACACGCCGCCTATCAGGGCGCCGAAAACACCCTGGCCTACGCCGATTTCGGCCTGCATGGCATCGGTCTTACCCCCACCTGGCAGACCCACGTGGCGATAACGCCGCAGCAGCAGGGCCGCGCCGCCCGCCTGGCCCTGGATGCCAACGACCTGCCCCATGTCAGCTACGTGGATGAGGTTCAGCAAAAGCTGCGTTATGCGAGCAGTGATGGCAGCGTCTGGACCGCGGAAGATGTGGATGGAGTGGAACCCACCATCCGCCGCACCGGCATCGGTGTGGACAGTAGTGGCGTGGCCCATATCAGCTATTTTTCTATCGGCGACTGGACCCTGGGTAGCGCCTCGGTACTGGGCAGCGCCGTGCACCTGCCGGATACCCAGACCGATCCCCCCCCGCCCTGGACTCTGCGCACCGTGGACAACAGCGCCACCGTGGGCCGCGACTCGGACCTGGTGCTGGACGCCCTAGGACATACCCACGTGGCCTACTGGAACGAAAAGGGCAATACGCTATGGTACGCCACCGATGCCTCGGGCAGCTGGGTCACCCAGGTGGTGGATGACGGCGGTGACACCGGCCAGCAGCCGGCCATCACCCTGGACGCCAATGGCAACGTACACATCGCCTACCTCTATCACTACGTGGGCTGGGATGCCGCCTCCAGTCATATGGCTTTGCGCTATGCCACCAACGCCACCGGCAGCTGGGTGTGGGAGACGGTGGACGACACCGAGCTACTCGGCGCCTGGCCCGGCATTGCCGTGGACGCCAACGGTGTAGTGCACATCAGTTACTACGATCAGTACAACGGCAACCTCAAATACGCCAGCGGCAGTGCCGGTAGCTGGTCCCTGGAGACGGTGGATGCCGCCGGTAACGTCGGCCAGTACAGCTCCCTGGCCCTGGATAGTCTCGGCACTGTGCACATCGCCTACTATGGCTGGACCACGGACACGTCCCGCAGCTTCCTGCGCTATGCCAATAATGCCAGCGGCAACTGGGTCACCGAGACCGTCAACAGCGGTGGCAAAGTGGGGCGTTACGCCAGCCTCGCCATCGACAGCGACGACAACCCCCACATCGTCTACTACGATGAGGCCAAAGGTACCGTGGGCTATGCCAGCGCGCAGGCCCGCCGGGTGAGCGTTGGCCCCGCCGCCCACAACTTCGGCGAAGTGCAACAGAATACCGAGTCGGCACCGCTGGAAGTGACCATTCGCAACGACGGCGCCGGCGCCCTGAGCCTCAGCGCCATAACCCTTTCCGACCCAATGCATTTCACCCTCAACCTCGACGGCGGCCACCAGCCCTGCGGCTCGGCCACACCCACGCTGAGCCTGGGCAAGAGCTGCACTATCAGCATGGTCTTCACTCCCGCCGCGGCAGAAGACTATAACGCCACCCTCACCATCGCCTTTGCCGACCCTGGTCTCAGCGACGCCATCATCACTCTCACGGGTCGTGGCACCGCCGAACCCAACGGTGGCGGAGGGGGTGGTGGTGGAGGTGGTTGCTTTATCGCCACCGCCGCCTATGGCAGCTACCTTGATAAAGATGTACGGGTGCTGCGGGACTTTCGCGATCGCTACCTGATGAGCAATGCCCCCGGCCGTGCCCTGGTGACGCTCTACTATAGCTATTCGCCGCCCATTGCCGATTACATCCGCCAGCACGAGGCCCTGCGCAGCCTCACACGCTGGTTACTGACACCATTGGTATACGCAGTTCAACAGCCCATGATCACCGCTTTGCTGTTATTGCTGATGCTGCTCGCAGGTCATGCTCGTCGAGCATGGCGTCATGGTAGCGCCTGACCATATGGAAACCGATCGTACACAGGTGTCTGTTCGACAATCGCACGCGCCGCCCTCTACCGTGACCGAAGATCGGTCTTACAAAGGAGCACTGGAGATGCCGATACAAAAAATACTCACTTCACTGATGGGTGCCTTGGTCCTGCTGGCTACCCAGGCCGTCGCCGGAATCGATCTGCACGAGGGCTTGTGGGAAATCACCACACAGATGGAAATGCCTGGCATGCCCATGCAGATGCCAGCCAGCATGCACAGACAATGTCTGACCAAGCAGAACAGCGAGCCTGACGTGCATGGGCAGAATACCGAGGACTGCAAGATCACAGAACGCAAGGTGAGCGGCAATACGCTGACCTGGACACTGAAATGCCATGGCAAAAATGCCATGCAGGCGGTCGGCAAGATCACCTATCATGGCGAGCGCCTCGAAGGGACCATCACCATCCAGGCCAATGACCCGGAAATGGGGACGATGAGCATCGTCAATCGCATTAGCGGCAGACGTATTGGTGACTGCAAATAGTCTACGTAAAGGCGGAGGTGATGGCGTCAAAGAACCAACCCGCTGCCACTAAACCATCGCGCGATCGTTTGATAACCCGGAGTTGGATCTGCGGGCAGACCCGGCGACGCGTCAAGCCCCGCGCCACCCGGCCGCTATACTTGCGTGACCCCCATACCGCAGGCACTTGGCCAAATGGACCTCTCGCGCAACCCACTCGACCGCCTCTCCCGTCTGACGACGCGCGTCGCCCTGCCCGACGACAGCCCGGTGGCAAGGACCAACAAGGGCGTGCTCCTGCTCACCGCGGGCATCATCGCCATATTGGCCATCTTTTGGGGCTCCACCTACGTCGTCCTCGGCTACCCACGCGCCGGCGCCATCCCCTTGGGGTATGCCGTTATCTCCTTCCTCAGCATCGGTTATTTCCTCGTCTCCAGACGCTTTGCCTTCTTCCGCTTCAGCCAACTGCTGCTGATCCTGCTGCTGCCCTTCTTCTTGCAGTGGAGCCTGGGTGGTTTTGCCAATGGCAGCGCGGTGATGATCTGGGGTTTCTTC
>JANTGX010000033.1 GCA_024762755.1 Gammaproteobacteria bacterium | reverse complement strand
TAGACAGCCTCGGTGGGGTAGGCGATGAGTCCGCCACGCCGGACCACGTGGGCGGCCCGTTGCAGTTGCCAGGAATTCATGGGGTCGATGCTAGCGGCGATTCGGCATACAGGCACGCGGATACGGGCGTCGAAGCGTCGTTCCGGCCTGGTAAATAACTACCGTACCGCTGTGGCGAGCGGATATCTTATTTCTTCAATCGCGCCTGCAGCTCGGCATCCTTGGCGATCACCTCTGCCGCATTGGCGGCACGCTCGGCCCTGATGCGCTTGGCCAGGTCGGCATCGCCGATGGCCAGGACCTGGGCGGCCAGGTAGGCAGCGTTCTTGGCTCCGGCCTTGCCGATGGCGACAGTGGCCACGGGGATGCCGCCGGGCATCATCACCGTGGACAAGAGGGCGTCTTGGCCATTCAATGGGCCGCCCGCCATGGGTACACCGATCACCGGTTTGAGGGTCAGCGAGGCGACCACGCCGGCCAGATGGGCGGCGAGTCCGGCGGCGGCGATGAAGGCATTGCAACCGCGCGCATCGGCGCTGGTGACGTAGTCGTGGGTGGCCTCGGGGGTGCGGTGGGCGGAGGTGATCTTCACCTCATAGGGGATGTCCAGTTTGTCCAGCACATCGAGGGTGGTCTGCATGGTGGGCAGGTCCGAATCGGAGCCCATGAGGATGGCGACGAAGGGTTGGGTCATGATGGCTTTCCTGTGGGTTGTCGGCCGGCAGCCGGCCTGGGTTATCTGTGACCTGGGTTATCTGTGACACTGGAGCGGACTCTGCCCGCGATAATTTTTTCGCAACCCGGGATGAAAACGCGGGGATCACGGAGCCGCTGAGACACGGAGTTTATTAAATCAATTTCTCTGTGTCTCCGTGGCTCCGTGATCTCCGTGTTTCCATCCAGGTACTCGAACGAAGCATCGCGGGCAGGGACTGTACCCTGTGTCAGTGTTCAATTCTGTTGTTGTTCCCGCGCAATGGCCCGGTGGCCGATGTCACGGCGGTAGAACATGCCGTCCCAGTGGATCTGGGCGACCACCTCGTAGGCGCGCGCCTGGGCGGCGGCCACCGTCTCGCCGAGACCGACGACGCACAGCACGCGGCCACCATTGGTGACGATCTGGCCATCCCTCTCGGCGGTGCCGGCATGGAAGACCTTGGCGTCGGGGGCGTCGTGCTCGGGCAGACCGTGGATCACGTCGCCCTTGCGGTAGGCGCCGGGATAGCCGCCGGCGGCCAGCACCACGCCGAGGGCCGCGCGCGGATCCCACTCGGCGGTCACCTGGTCCAGGCGACCCTCGAGGCCGGCGTCCACCAGCGTCGTCAGGTCGGAGCGCAGGCGCATCATGATGGGCTGGGTCTCGGGATCGCCGAAACGGCAGTTGTATTCCAGCACCTTGGGCGTGCCGTCGGCGGCGATCATCACCCCGGCATAGAGGAAGCCGGTATAGGGGTGACCTTCGGCCGCCATGCCGGCGACGGTGGGCTCGATGACCTCGCGCATGATGCGCGCGTGCAGTGCCGGGGTGACCACCGGCGCCGGGGAATAGGCGCCCATGCCGCCGGTGTTGGGGCCACGGTCGCCCTCGTCGCGGGCCTTGTGATCCTGTGAGGTGGCCAGGGGCAGGATGTGTTCGCCATCCACCATGACGATGAAGCTGGCCTCTTCGCCCTCGAGAAACTCCTCGATCACCACCCGGTGACCGGCCTCGCCGAAGGCATTGCCGGCGAGCATGTCCTGCACCGCCTCGATGGCCTCCTCGACGGTCTGCGCCAAGATCACCCCCTTACCGGCGGCCAGACCGTCGGCCTTGACCACGATGGGCGCTCCGTGGCGACGGATGTAGGCCACTGCCTCGTCGATGTCGGTGAAGTTGCCATAGGCGGCGGTAGGGATCTGGTGGCGGGCGAGGAAGTCCTTGGTGAAGGCCTTGGAGCCCTCCAGCTGCGCCGCGCCCCGGGTCGGGCCGAAGCACCCCAGGCCGGCCTCGCGGAAGGCATCCACCACGCCCAGCACCAGTGGCGCCTCGGGGCCGACGATGGTCTGTTGGATGCCCTGCTCGGCGGCAAAGGCCACCAGGGCCTCGACGTCCTCCGCGCCGATGGCCACGTTCTCCACCTTCGGCTCGCGCGCGGTGCCGGCATTGCCCGGCGCGACGTAGACCTTCTCCACCCGTGGCGACTGTGCCGCCTTCCAGGCCAGGGCGTGCTCACGCCCGCCGCCGCCGATGATGAGTACCTTCATTTGCCCGTGTTCCGTGTCGTCTTGTTGAGCCGGCCATGATAGCAGAGAGCGTATGCCACGGCGCCACCGCGTGCCATCGAACGGCCCCAGTCGCGGTGAGGAATATTTGCTCCACACACTTCCGCCGGCGGCCAGTTCTGGTATCTTTTCAACCTGCCTCCAAGCTCGACCCACGACATCGGGTTCAAGTTAGACGCCGGCGCAGCACAGGCCCGCATTCCTCACCTCAATACACAGGTTCTCATCCATGGCCGTTACCCTCGTCAAGACCCAGCCCTTCACCGATCAGAAACCCGGCACCTCCGGCCTGCGCAAGAAGGTCAAGGTTTTCCAGCAGCCGCATTATCTGGAGAACTTCGTCCAGTCCATCTTCGATAGCCTGGAGGGTTTCGCCGGCCAGACCCTGGTCCTCGGCGGTGACGGCCGCTATGGCAACCGGGAGGCCATCGCCACCATCCTGCGCATGGCCGCCGCCAACGGTTTCGGTCGTGTGTTGGTGGGGCGCGACGGCCTGCTCTCGACGCCGGCGGCCTCTTGCGTGATCCGAAAATATAAGGCCTTCGGTGGCATCATCCTCTCCGCCAGCCACAACCCCGGTGGGCCCGACGGTGACTTCGGCATCAAATACAACACCGGCAACGGCGGACCAGCGCCGGAGAAGATCACCGATGCCATCTACGCCCGCAGCCGGGAGATCAGCGAATACCGCATCCTCGACGAGCCGGCCCCGGCCATCGACCAGGTGGCCGAATTCACCCTCGGCGAGATGCGCGTGAGCGTCATAGACCCGGTGGCGGACTATGCCGAGCTGATGACCTCGCTGTTCGACTTCGCGGCCATCGCCGAGCTCTTCCGTGGCGGCTTCCGCATGCGCTTCGATGCCATGCACGCCATCACGGGTCCCTACGCCACGGCCATCCTCGAGCAGCAATTGGGCGCCCCCGCCGGCACGGTGATCAATGGCGTGCCCCTGCCCGACTTCGGCGGCGGCCACCCGGACCCCAATCTCACCTACGCCAAGCAACTGGTGGACGAGATGTTCGGTGACGACGCCCCGGACTTCGGCGCCGCCTCCGACGGCGATGGCGACCGCAACATGGTCCTCGGCAGTCATTTCTTCGTCACCCCCAGCGACAGCCTGGCCCTGCTCACCGCCAATGCCACCGTGGCCCCCGGCTACGCCGATGGCCTGGCCGGTGTGGCGCGCTCCATGCCCACCAGCATGGCCGCTGACCGCGTCGCCGAGGCCCTGGGCATCGACTGCTACGAGACCCCCACGGGGTGGAAGTTCTTCGGCAACCTGATGGACGCCGGCCGCGTCACCCTGTGCGGCGAAGAGAGCTTCGGCACCGGTTCCGACCACGTGCGTGAAAAGGACGGCCTGTGGGCGGTGTTGTTCTGGCTCAACATCCTCGCCGTGCGCAAGCAGCCGGTGGCCGACCTGGTGCACGCGCACTGGGCACGCTTCGGCCGCAACTTCTACTCCCGCCACGACTATGAGGCAGTGGACAAGGCCGCCGCCGAGACCCTGATGGACGACCTGCGCGGGCGACTCGATGCGCTGCCCGGTAGCCGCCTGGGCGAACTGCGCGTGGCCTATGCCGACGACTTCAGCTACACCGATCCGGTGGACGGTTCGGTAAGCGAGCACCAGGGCATCCGCATCGGCTTCGAGGGAGGGGATCGTATCGTCTTCCGCCTCTCCGGCACCGGTACCGAGGGAGCTACCCTGCGGGTCTATCTGGAACGCTACGAGCCCGATCCCCAGCGCCACGAGCAGGATACCCAGCAGGCCCTGGCCGACCTCATCCTCATCGCCGAGCAGGTGGCCGGCATCCGCCGCCACACCGGGCGAGACGCCCCCACGGTCATCACCTGACCCCCGCGCGGAGGCCCTGGCTCAAGATTTGCCCGCCGGCGTCCGAAAGTATCTGAGACAATTTATGGGTTTCTAGGCCGACCCCCTCGGCCATGGAGTTATGACACATGCGGCACCTGACGACGTTTTTCCTCATCGCCCTCACCCTGCTGGCCCCCCTCACCGCCCAGGCGGCAGAGGGTTTCCCCGGCCGACAGCTGGAGAAATACAAAAAGGTCCCGGTCATCGAACTGGAGGATCTCTATCAGCGCCTGAACGCCTTTTCCATAGTGGATGTGCGTTCCCCCTTCGAGTACGCGACCCTGCGCATCAAGGGAGCGGTGAACATCCCGGTCACCGCCGACAACTTCGAGCGTGCGGTGGAGGATCTGCGCAGCCAGACCGGCAAACCCATCGCCTTCTACTGCAACGGACATACCTGCATGAAGTCCTACAAGGCAGCAAAACGCGCCATGGCGGCCGGGATCAACGAGGTCTACGCCTACGATGCCGGTATCTTCGATTGGGCCCGCGCCCATCCCGAAGAGGGGGAGCTGCTGGGCAAGAGCCCGGTGGACCCGAAACACCTGATTTCCAAGAAGACCTTCAAGGCCCACCTGCTGGACCCCGACACCTTCAGCGACAAGGCCACCGCGGCGGCTCCCAAGTCGCGCATGATCATCGATATCCGCGACACCTTTCAGCGCGCCGGGGTGGGTTTCTATCCCGGTCTGGAGCGTTGGGCCAGCCTGGAGAACATGAAAAAGCTGCGCAAATACCTGAAGAAGGCGAAGGCGCAGAAGCGCACCCTGTATATCTATGACAACGTGGGCAAGCAGGTCCGCTGGCTGCAGTACGAGCTGCAGGCCCAGGGCCTGAAGGACTACTGGTTCATGGAGAAGGGTGCCAAGGGCTACTACGACATGCTCGGCGAGCAGGCAGGCCTGCGCTGAGATCCTCACCGCCGGGTGCCATCGCCGCGCCCGGCAGCCCGCTCCTCCGCTTCCCCTTCCGGCGCTATGGCTCTATCGCTGTGGCGCCGTGCCCGTAGAGAAAGAACTCCCCCAGCCCCACGCTGAACAGCAGATTGCCATACAAGGTGTGCTCCAGGCAGACCAGGCGCAGAGAGCGGCTGCGGGCATAGGTGTCGGCGAACAGATAGCCACCGAGGGTGGTGAGCGCGATGGCGAGGCCGTTGCCAAAGACGATGTGCATGTAGCCGAAGAGTAGGGCATCGACCCGCAGCAGCCAGGCCGTGGAGGGGAACAGCGCGGCATAGCGGTGGAAGAAGAAGGGCCGATAGAGCAACTCCTGCGGGCAGACCGAGAGCAGCGGGTAGAGAAACATCAGGAGCAGCCACAGCCCGGTGTGTTGGGTAGGCAGGTCGAACAGGCGCTCGGGGTAGAGGCTGGCGGTGAACAGCACGATGGCCGGGGCCAGCACGGCAAAGCGCCACCCCAGACGCCGTAGCGCGGCACGCTCGCGGGCGGGTTCGTCGCTGCTGCAGAGACGGCGCAGGGAAAGGCCGTCACGCCCGCGCAGACGGATGACGGCATACAGGCCGGCCAGGTACAGCGGCAGCAGGATCTGATCCACCGGCAACCAACCCCGCCAGATGAGCCACGGCAAGAGGACGAAGATGGCCAGCAGCTCCAACAGCAAGGCGGCCCGCTGCCGTGGCTCGTATGCTGTGGGTGGTCTGGATGGTTCAGGCGGGGCACGGTGGTCGTGGGACATGCCGCCTTTATAACCGCCCAATGTGATGGCGGCATGACCAGCGACGGGCACCGTGGGCCAAGGGAAATGGTTACAATGGCCGGCCCTCTCCACGACCCGAGGCGAGCATCATCGTATCTGCAGACGACCCACACGGCCACCCGCCGACGGCCGCCACCCCCTGGGTGAGCCACGCCCTGCTGGCCTTGCTGCTGCTGGTGTGTGCCGGGTTCTATGCCGTGCCCCTCGCCGACAGCGACTTCTGGTGGCACATCGCCGCCGGCCGCGACATCCTGCAGCGCGGTGGCCTGCCCGCGGCCGACCCCTTCGGCGTCTACGCCCACGCCGACCCCATCCGCAACGACACCGTGCTCAAGGGGCAATGGCTGGGGCAGGTGCTGCTCTATGGCCTGTTCGCCGTCGGCGGGGTGGATGCGGTGGTGGCCTTCCGCGTCCTCGTCCTGTTGACTTGCCTGGGCCTGATCTACGCCCGTGCCCGCCTGCTGCAGGCCGCCCAGCCGTGGGCCCTGTGGCCCTTGCTGGGGTTGGTCGCCTTCATCGCCAGCGGTTTCGGCGGCGAGCGGCCACAGTTGCTCTCCTTCCTCTTCGCGGCCCTCTTCCTGCTCTGTATGGATCTGGCCTGGCAGCGGCGCGAGGCCCGCTGGTTATGGCTCTTGCCGCCCCTCACCGTGCTCTGGGCCAACAGCCACGGCGGGGTGATCCTCGGCGTGGTGTTGCTGACGCTGTGGAGCCTGCTGGCCGGCCTCGATCGCGGGCGTCCGTGGGCCGAGCGCCGCCACTGGGCACTGGCCGCGGGTGCCGTCTTCCTCGCCTCCCTGCTCACCCCCAATGGCCTGCAGACCTATCGTTATCTGTTCCAACTCGAGGGCAGTGTGTTGCAGCAGCGCACCTCCGAGTACGTCAGTGCCCTGCGCCTGTTCGAGCTGGGCCTGGTCTGGCAGCAGGTGGCGGTGGTCGCCTATTTCCTGCTCGCCGCCCTCGGTCTGTACGGACTGATACGGGCGAGGCGCTGGCCGCAGGCGGCGCTGGTTGCCTTTCTCGCCGCCATCAGCGTGGTCTCCTACCGCTATCTGGCCTTCTTTCTCTTTCTCGCCGCACCCTATGTGCTGGCGGGCCTCGGCCGCCTGTCACCGACGCGGCCGGTGGTCTCGTCGCGGCTCATGCACCGGCTGGTGGCCGGGGTTCTGCTGCTGTTGTTGCTCGTCGGTGCCTGGCGCGGCAGCCTGTTCCGCGGTGGTCTGCAGGGGGCGGCCTATCCCGTCGCCATGGCCGACTTCCTCGAGCGGCAGGGCGCCGAGGGGCCGGCCTTCAACACCCTGGAGTGGGGCGGGTATCTGCTCTGGCGGCTGGCGCCGCGGCTGCGGCTCTACATCGACGGGCGTCTTCTGGATCTGACGCGCTTCCCGCCGTACACCCACATGCTATGGGCCACCCCGCAGGGGCAACGTGCCTTCGAGGCCAGCGGTTTTCGCTGGGTGATCCTGCCCTGGCACGGGCGTTTCGACCCCCAGCGATACCGGCTCATCGACTATCTGCACCGGCGGCCCGACTGGCGCCTGGTCTATCGCGATGCCCAGGGCGTGGTCTTCGCCCGCCGCCCATGAGGAGCGCCAGCCATGCATGACGCCCTGTATGCCCAGATGCGCACCCTGGAGGACCGCCATTGGTGGTTCACCGGCCGGCGGCGCATCGTCGCCGAGATGATCCGCCGTCTCGATCTGCCGGCCGACGCCCGCATCCTCGACGCCGGCTGCGGCACCGGCGGCAACCTGCCCATGTTGAGTACCTTCGGCGCGCCGGTGGGGGTCGAGTACGACGCCGGGGCGGCGGACCTGGCGCGCGCGCGGGGGATCTGCCCAGTGGTGCGCGGGGCCCTGCCGGGGGCCATGCCCTTTGCCCCGCAGAGCTTTCGGCTCATCACCCTGCTGGATGTCCTGGAACACCTCGAAGACGACCGTGCCAGTCTGCAGGCCCTGGGCGCGCTGCTCGCCCCCGACGGGCAGTTGCTGCTCACGGTGCCGGCCTTCCCTTTCCTCTGGGGACCGCACGACGAAGAGCACCACCACCACCGCCGCTACCGCGCCCGGGGCCTGCGCGCGGTGATCGCGGCGACCGGCCTGCGGCCGCGCTGGATGAGCTACTACAACAGCAGCCTGTTCCCCGCCGTGGCCGCCGTGCGCCTGATGCACAAGGCCCTGCCGTCGGCCGGCCGGGGCGCGGCGGCCGACGAGGTGGGCGGCGAACTGGCCTTGCCACCGGCGCCGCTCAACGGCCTGCTGCAGTACCTGTTCGCCGCCGAGCGTCACCTCTTGGGGCGGGTTCCGCTGCCCGTCGGCGTGTCGCTCATCGCGGTGCTGGAAAAGGCCCCTCGCTGATGGCGCCGTGGCGACGTGTCCCCTATGCCGCCCTGACCCGTTTCGCCATCACCGGCGGCCTGGCCACCGCCACCCATGCCACGGTGTTCGTCGCCTGCATCGAGTGGCTGGGCATGGACCCCGTGCCGGCGGTGGTGCCGGCCTTCGTCGTCGCCCTGGCGGTCTCCTACGGCCTCAACTACCGCTGGACCTTTGCCGCCAACGGACCGCATCGGGTGATGTTGCCCCGCTTCATCGCCGTGGCCATGAACGGCTTCCTGCTCAATCTGTTCATCACCTGGTTGGTGGTCGACGTGTGGGGCGGCTGGTATGGTTATGCGCTGCTCGTGGCGGTGGCGGTGGTGCCCCTCATCACCTTTGCCCTGAGTCGCTACTGGGTGTTTCGGGAGGGCACGGAATGAAGGAAGCAAGGCGCGAGGCGCGAGGCCAGCGAGGACCCCGCCCCGAAGGCCTGGCCTGCCTGTTGAGCGTGGTGGTGCCGGTGTACAACGAAGAGGCGGTGTTGGCGACCTTCCATCGGCGCCTGTCGGCGGTGCTCCAGGGTCTGGAGTGCCGCACCGAGGTCGTCTACGTCGACGACGGCAGCAGCGACTACAGCAGCGTAGTGCTGCAGGACCTGCGTGAACAGGATCCCAACATCGCCATCCTCGAGCTGAGCCGCAACTTCGGCAAGGAGGTGGCCATGACCGCCGGCCTGGACCACGCCCGCGGGGATGCCGTGGTGATCATCGATGCCGATCTGCAGGATCCGCCGGAACTCATCCCCCGGTTGCTGGACGAGTGGCGGGCGGGCTACGACGTGGTCTATGCCCAGCGCACCTCGCGCGCCGGCGAGAGCGCGGCGAAGAAGGCCACGGCGGCCCTGTTCTATCGCCTCATGCGGCGCATCAGTCACGTCGCCATTCCCGTCGATACCGGTGATTTCCGTCTCCTCAGCCGCCGAGCGGTGGACGCCCTGGCCGGCCTGCGCGAGCGACACCGATTCATGAAGGGGCTGTTCGCCTGGATCGGCTACGAACAGAAGGCCATACCGTATCAGCGCGAAGCGCGGCAGGAGGGCGAGAGCAAATGGAGCTACCTCGCCCTGTGGGACTTCGCCCTCGAGGGCATCACCTCCTTCAGCACCGTGCCGCTCAAGCTGGCCACCTACCTGGGAACCCTCACCGCCCTGGGCGCCTTCCTCTATGGCCTGTTCATCATCGTGCAGACCCTCGTCGTCGGAAACCCCGTGGCGGGCTATCCCTCCCTGCTGGTGGCGGTGCTGTTTCTCGGCGGCATCCAGCTCATGGCCCTGGGCGTGATCGGTGAATACCTCGGCCGCATGTTCGAGGAGACCAAGGGGCGGCCCCTGTACCTCATCCGCGAGTATCAGCCGCCGAGCCGTATCGATCCGCGCCGGCCGGTGGAGGATTGACCGCGCGGACGCCGCTCCGGCGCTCGCGCGGTCGCGTCTCGCTCAGTCCCCGGGGTGCGGATAGAGGGTCTGCTGGAACCGGCGGTGGCCGTCCACGTCGTAGACGGCGGCCTCCAGTGTGCCGTCACGTCCGATGCGGATATTGCCGAAGTTCATCCACTGGCGCGCCGCGGCGTAGTCCTGCACGCTGCTGCTCTCCGGCCCGTAGAAGAACAGGCGTTCGGCGCCCAGGGTCTGGTCGTAGTCACGGTTGGGGAACAGGCCGGCATTGAGGGGGCCGGTGATGAACTCGTGCACCTTGAAGTCCGGCGTGTCGGCGAAGGGGGTGTAGCGGAAGACCTCGGCGAAATGCACATCGGTGGTGATCCACAGGTTGTTGTGGATGCGCTGGTCGCGCAGGAAGCGGAAGATGTCCAGGAGTTCCTGCTTGAAGCCGGTCTGCTGATCGAAGTTGGACCAGCCGTCGCGGCCGTTCTGCGGCGGGTAGCCGGTGGGGATGCTTATCGGCACGCTGGAGACGATCACCTTCCAGGTGGCGTCGGAGGCCTTGAGACGTTCCTTCAGCCAGGTAAGCTGCTCGCGGCCGAGCAGGGTCTTCTTCAGGGTCGGGTCGTCGTTCTCGCCGTTGGCGTCGCGGTACTGGCGGGTGTCGAGGACGAAGATCTCGAGGTGCTTGCCCCAACGCAGGGAACGGTAGAGACGCCGGGGACGGTCTTGCGGCTCGGCCACCGGGTTGTAGTCGAGGAAGGCCCGCAGGCCGAGGGGAAGCAGGTGCGCGCCGGGGGTGTAGGGCGGGGCATCGCGGGTGTCGTGCAGGGGACCGAAGTCGTTGACCACCTCGTGGTCGTCCCAGATGGCGAAGTAGGGCAGGCTGGCCAGCAGGCGCTGATAGGCGGCGTCTTCGCGATTGTATTTCCAGTGGGCCCAGTAGCTTGCCATGTCGGCCGATTTGCCGAAGTCACCCGGAACCTGCTCATTGCCGTAGCGGCCCGTGGCCTCGCAGGTGCCATCGGCATAGATCATGTCGCCCAGACCGATGAAGAAGTCCAGCGGCATGGCGTTGAGGGTGTCGAAGATGGGAAAGCCCTCACCGGCGTCGCGGCAGACGTTCTGGCCGGCGAGATCGCCGCCCCAGGCAAAGTTCACGGCCGTTGCGCGGCCGGCCTGCGGTGCGGTATGGAAGCGGCCGTGCTGCGCCTCGACCGGGGCGCGGCGGGCGTGGCGGTGGCGGCTGAACCAGACCCGGTAGGCATAGTCGGTGTCCGCTCGCAGACCGTCCATGCGCACCTTGCCGGTGAAATCGCGCTCGGGCCCCACGCGGATGGCGCCATGGCGCGGTTCACGGCCCTCATCGCCGTCTTGCCAGAGCTGGACATGCATCCAGCCGGCGGCCCGGGTGCGCGACCAGATGACGGCGCTGTGCGCGCGCACGTCGCCGGCGGCCACGCCGTGGGTGACCGGCAGGGCCGACTGTTCGAGACGGTGTGGCGGTCGCTCGTCGTCGGCGTGGACGGCATGAGCAAGGAGCAGGCCGCAGGCGAGCAGGCCGGCGACAGGCAGTAAGGGACGGCGCAGACGTGATTTCATGGTGTGATCTCCCTGATGTTCGAGAAGTGCCTATGGTGATGGTCGCCACGATGGCGATCCGGCAGGGAGACAGGATGCCGATGCCTTGTGAACGCCTGATGGCGTTCGCATGAAGGCTGGGTGACAGGGGGAAGGGAAAAGGGACCATCGCCCGCGGCGCGGGCGATGGCGGGGTTAATAAAATAATAAGGTCTACTGGGACTGTTCGATCATGTAGTCCACGGCGGCCTTCACTTCCTCGTCGGACAGGCTGGAGTCACCGCCGCGGGCCGGCATCATGCCCTTGTCGCGAAAGCCCTTGATGGAGTTTTCATAGAGGGTTTCCTTGCCCTTGGCCAGGCGTTTCTTCCAGGCGGCCTTGTCGCCGGTCTTGGGGGCGCCGGCCATGCCGCGCACGTGGCACATGCGGCAGCTCTTCTTGTAGACCTCCTCGCCAGTGCTGGCATTGGCGACACCGTTGGCAAAGGGCAGGCCGACGAAGGCGGCCGAGAGGACGATGGCGTGGGTCATGGTGCGGTTGGGCATGGTGATTGCTCCTCGGTGATCGGAAGGCGGCGATGCGATTGCCGCGTTGGATTCTGTTGTTGTGTTCTTTGACTGTCTCGCCGGCGGCCACCGCCACCCGCGAATCCGATCCCTCTTGGCCGGGTTGATGGCCTTCGGACGGGTGCATGTGTGAGCCGGCATGCATCAGCCTAGATCAAAACACGCGTGATTCCAGTGGAATGACATTGCGATTATTTATCCATGGATCGAAGGGTTTTTTGCGCGTGTGCATGCTTTTCCTCATCCAGGGCATTGCGTAGAATGCGGCACTCTTCTGTGGTCTTTTGGATGCCTCCCATGAAATTCCTCCCCTCCCTGCGCCTCGTCTCACTGCTCGCGCTGCTGTGTGTCGCCCCCCTCTGCCAAGCCGACTTCGAGACCGCCACCAAGGCCGCCAACGAAGGCGACTTTGAGACCGCCTTCGCCGAGTTCTCCCGCCTGGCCGAAGCGGGGGATGTGCGCGCCCAGCAGGCCCTGGCCTGGATGTATTACGACGGCCAGGGGCGTCAGCGGGACTATGCCAAGGCGGCCTACTGGTATCGCAAGGCGGCCGAGCAGGGCAACGTGACGGCGAAGATCAACCTGGCGCAGATGTATGCCTACGGTCAGGGCGTGACCCAGGACTTCGCCGAGGCGGCGCGCTGGTGGCGCAAGCTGGCCGAGCAGGGCGATGCCCGCTCACAGGCGGCCCTGGGTGGTCTCTACTACCTGGGTCAGGGGGTCGAGAAGGACTACGTCGAGGCCGCCCGCCTGTGGACTGCGGCGGCCAAGCAGGGGCACGTGGATGCCCAGCTCAATCTGGGTCTGATGTATGGCAAGGGACAGGGGGTGGCGCAGGACGACATACAGGCCTATGCCTGGTTGACGGCCGCGGCGCGCCAGGGCAACGAAGTGGCCGACATGAGTCGGGAATATGCCCTGACCCAACTGGACGAAGTGGGTCGCAGCAAGGCCGAGGCACTGGCCAAGCGATACATCGAGGACTATGTCATGCCCTTCATCAAGGACACACCCAGCCCCCACAAATAGGCGCTGGGACGTGCCTCGTCCCTGGGCGGCCCGCGTGACGGGTGGCCGTCTGTCGGCACGCCGCAGCTTCCCCGAACCCCCCTCCGACCCGACCCTCCGCTTCCCTTCCGCAGGTCCTCTGCGGCGACTACACTGAAGTCAGCAGCCCCATCGCGGGGTGCGAAGGCGTGCATATCGCTGCGCGGCGTCCGTCGAACGCGGAGGGGCTGAGACCATGAAATCCACCCACATCCTGGCCATGCTGTTGTTGCCCTTGGCGCTTGCGTCCATGGCGCAGCCTGGTCGGGCGAGTGCAGAGGAGAGACCGCACATGAGCCTGCAGATCACGTCACCCGCCTTTTCCCATGGCGGTGAGATCCCACCCCGCTATACCTGTGACGGTGAGGACATCTCGCCGCCTCTGCAGTGGACCGGCATCCCACCGGGCACCCGCAGCCTAGTGCTCATCGTCGACGACCCGGACGCCCCCGACCCGGCGGCGCCCAAGATGGTGTGGGTGCACTGGGTGTTGTACAACCTGCCGCCGGAGACCAGCGGACTGCCCGAGGGGGTGGCTGACAGCCAACTACCGCCAGGGACCCAACAGGGACTCAACGATTGGAAGCGCACCGGTTGGGGCGGCCCCTGCCCGCCGGTGGGACGGCACCGCTATTTCTTCAAGCTCTATGCCCTGGACACCGAGTTGCCCGACCTGGGTCTTGCGACCAAGAACAAGGTGTTGCAGGCCATGGTGGGCCATGTGTTGGAGGAGGCAGAACTGGTGGGGACCTACCAGCACTGAGGCTTTTTCGGACGGCGCAAAGGGCGCAAAAAAAATCGTAGCCTGGCTTGAACGCAGTGAAACCCGGGGGCTTTTCTACCCCGGGATGTAAACACGGAGGTCACGGAGCCACAGAGGCACGGAGTATTTCAGTGGGGTTTTCTCCGTGGCTCCGTGCACTCCGTGTTTTTCACGGGCCTTCGAAATATCCGCATAGGGTCGCCAATGCCGTATTGGTGATCGGCGTTTATTTGCGGATGAAAATTCGCTGTGAAACCGGAAGGAGTGGCCGCGGCCCCGGGTTTCGTTTCACTCAACCCAGGCTAC
>JANTGX010000032.1 GCA_024762755.1 Gammaproteobacteria bacterium | reverse complement strand
AGGGCGAGGATGATCTTCTTGCCAGGCCCGGCGGGGTTGGGTGACTGGAGGGGAGGAGAGAGGGCACGGGTGGTCTGCAGGTTGTCTATCTGGGTCTGTAATTCCTGAATCGCTTGCTGCTGGCGAATGGTTTCGCGCTGGTGGTCGGCAACCAGTTTTTTCAGCTGCACCTCCAGCTCGGCGACGACCGGGGCCTGGCGCTTCTGAGCCCAGGTATTGTCCTGGATCAGCTTGTCCAACTGCTGGTCGATCCGGCTCAGTTCCGTGCTCTGGATGGCCTGTTGACGCTGATTGGCGGCGATCTGGTCTTCCAGTTGCTCCCGGGCATCCTGCTGTTTGACGAACAGACGCTCTTCGAGTTCGGCCAGGCGGGCGCGGTTCTGCTGCAGCTCGTTGTCGATCATCAGCATGGTCATGGCCGAGGCCTCGGTCTTGATGTCTCGTATGGCCTCCTTGCGGCGCTCCAGGGCATCTCTGACCTGGGCACGCAGATCGTCGATCTGCTGTTTGAGCAGTTTGTCCACCTCGGCCAGACGCGCATAGCGGGCCTTCAGCAGTTTCTCCTTGTCTTTCAAGTCGGCGATGGTCTTTTTTACTTTGGCCTTGCGCGCCTCCAGTTCCTTGCGCGGGATGGCCAGGGTCAGCGGGTCCTTCAGGCGTTCCAACTCCAGGCGGGCCTTGGTGAGCTGGGTCTCCAGGGCGCGTTTCTGCACGGCCAGGGTGGTGGGGTCCTTGAGTGCCTCGAGGCCGAGGCGTGCCTGGGTCAACTGGGCATCCAGGTTACTGCGGATGACGTTGGAGACGCGTCGGTGATCGGCCTCCACCTTGTCGATGATGCGTTGCATGATGTCGGTATAGACCGGACCGTCGGTCTCGGGGGCCTTGGCCTCGAGGACGATGAGCTGGCTGCCCTTGGGGATGCGTGCCTCCACGTCGTAATCTTCTTCTGTCCCACTCGTCTGCTCGAAGTCCATCAGGGCCTGGGGGATGTAGCTCTCCTTGACCTTGGCCAGCACCGTCTCCGGGGCCTCGATGGGCATGTTGCCTTCGCTGCCGGTGGGCAGCTTGGTGCCGATCTCGATGGAACTGGTGTAGGTGTATTTCTTCGGCATCAAAAAGGCGGCGAGCAGACCGGCCAGCAGGGCCAGGGCGAGACCGCCATAGATCACGTTACGCCGCCGCACCAGCACCCGCCACAGGTCGATGAGGCTGATGCTGTCTTCGTCGTGCCAGGGTTCTGCGTAGACGATCTGTGGGACTTGTGGGCTATCAGGGCTGGGGCGTACGGCGTGCGTCATCGGTGGGATCCTTCATGGGTGACTGGGCAAACTGGCGCTCTTGGGCGCCTTTCCCAGGGCCTTGCTTCATTGTGCGTGGCCAGGGCGCAAGGATACGGGCAGTGGCCCCGGTAGACAATGTGCGGGGTAGGGTATTCTTCCCCAAAGGTGTCGCCGTCAGCGGCGTTCGAGCAAGGGGCGCAGATAGTGTCCGGTGTGCGAGGCGGGGGTGTCGACGAGTTGTTCCGGCGTCGCGCTGGCGACCAGGGTGCCACCCCCTTCACCGCCCTCGGGGCCGATGTCGATGATCCAGTCAGCGGTCTTTATCACGTCCAGGTTGTGCTCGATGACGACGATGGTATTGCCGTGTTCGCGCAGACGCTGGAGCACGCCGAGCAGTTGCTCGATGTCGTGGAAGTGCAGGCCGGTAGTGGGTTCGTCGAGGATATACAGCGTGTTGCCGGTATCGCGCTTGGACAGTTCGCGCGCCAGCTTCACGCGCTGTGCCTCGCCGCCGGACAAGGTCGTCGCGTTCTGTCCCAACTTGATGTAGCCGAGGCCCACGTCCAGCAGGGTCTGCAGCTTGCGCGCCACCGGCGGCACGGCATCGAAGAAGGCGCGCGCGTCCTCGATGGTCATCTCCAACACCTCGTAGATGTTCAGCCCCTTGTAGCGGATCTCGAGGGTCTCGCGGTTGTAGCGCTTGCCCTTGCAGACGTCACAGGGCACGTAGATGTCCGGCAGGAAGTGCATCTCCACCTTGATCACGCCGTCGCCACGGCAGGCCTCGCAGCGCCCACCCTTCACATTGAAGCTGAATCGCCCGGGTGTGTAACCGCGCGCGCGCGCCTCCTGGGTGCCGGCGAAGATCTCGCGAATCGGCGTGAACAGGCCGGCATAGGTGGCGGGATTGGAGCGCGGCGTGCGGCCGATGGGGCTCTGGTCGATGTCCACTACTTTGTCGAACTGCTCCAGGCCCTCGACGGAGCGGCAGGGTGCCGGGCTCTCCGGGTTCTTGTTGATCACCTGCGCGGCGTAACGGTACAGGGTGTCGTTGATGAGGGTGGACTTGCCTGAGCCGGAGACGCCGGTGACGGCGGTCATCAGGCCCACGGGGATGTCCACGTCGATGGCCTTGAGGTTGTTGCCGCTGGCGCCGCGGATGCGGATCTGGCGAGCGGGATCGGGGGGCGTGCGGCTGGCCGGCACGGCGATGGCGCGGCGGCCGGAGAGGTAGGCGCCGGTGAGTGAGTCGGGATCGGCCATGATCTCGTCCGGCGTGCCCTGGGCGACGATCTCGCCACCGTGCACCCCGGCGCCGGGGCCGATGTCCAGCACGTGGTCGGCGGCACGGATGGCGTCTTCGTCGTGCTCCACCACGAGCACCGTGTTGCCCATGTCGCGCAGGTAGGTGAGGGTGTTGAGCAGGCGCTGGTTGTCGCGCTGGTGCAGGCCGATGCTGGGTTCGTCGAGCACGTACATCACGCCCACCAGGCCGGCGCCGATCTGGCTGGCCAGCCGGATGCGCTGGGCCTCGCCGCCGGACAGGGTGTCGGCGCTGCGGTCCAGGGACAGATAGTCGAGCCCCACGTTGACCAGGAAATCGAGCCGTTGGCTGATCTCCTTGACGATCTTGGCGGCGATCTCACCACGGTGGCCGGGGAGTTCCAGCTCGGCGAAGAAGGCCTGTGCGCGGCCCACCGGCAGGGCGGTGAGCTCTGGCAGATTGTGTCCGGCGACGAACACGTGGCGCGACGGGCGTGCCAGGCGGGTGCCGTGGCAATCGGGACAGGTCTGGTTGTTGAGATACTTGGCCAGTTCCTCGCGCACCACGTTGGAGTCGGTCTCGCGGTAACGGCGCTCCATGTTGGGCAGGATGCCTTCGAAGGGATGACTGCGGACCTTGTCGCCGCGGTCACCGTGGTAGTGGAACTCGATCTCCTCCTTGCCACTGCCGTAGAGGATCACGTGGCGGATATCCTCCGGTAGCTGCTCGAAGGGCAGGTCCAGATCGAAGTCATAGTGTTCGGCGAGCGAGCTGATCAACTGGAAATAGTAGGCATTGCGCCGATCCCAGCCGCGGATGGCGCCGGCCGGCAGTGACAGCTCCGGGTGGCGCACCACGCGCGCGGGGTCGAAGAACTGTTTCACGCCCAGGCCGTCGCAGCTGGGGCAGGCGCCGGCCGGATTGTTGAAGGAGAACATGCGTGGCTCCAGCTCCGGCAGCGAGTAGCCACAGATGGGGCAGGCGAAGCGGGCGGAGAACAGCAGTGCATCGGACAGGCCCGGCACGGGATCGAGCAGGGCCACCGTGGCGATGCCGTCGCTGAGGTTCAGGGCGGTCTCGAAGGAGTCAGCCAGGCGCTGTTGCTGGTCCGGCCGCACCTTGAGCCGGTCCACCACCACCTCGATGGAGTGTTTCTTGCGCAGGTCCAGTTCGGGTACGCCGTCGAGCTCGTACATCTCACCATCGACCCGCACGCGCACGAAGCCCTGCGCCCGCAGGTCCTTGAACACGTTGAGATGCTCGCCCTTGCGTTCGCGCACCACCGGCGCCAGCAGCATGATGCGCGTGCCCTCGGGCAGGGCCAGCACCTGGTCCACCATCTGGCTCACGGTCTGCATCTCCAGGCTGGTGTCGTGCTCGGGGCAACGGGGTTGACCGGCGCGGGCGAACAGCAGGCGCAGGTAGTCGTAGACCTCGGTGATGGTGCCCACGGTGGAGCGCGGATTGTGCGAGGTGGACTTCTGTTCGATGGAGATGGCCGGCGACAGCCCCTCGATGTGGTCCACGTCGGGCTTTTCCATCATGGAGAGGAACTGCCGCGCGTAGGCCGAGAGGGATTCCACATAGCGCCGCTGACCTTCGGCGTAGATGGTATCGAAGGCCAGTGAGGACTTGCCAGAGCCGGACAGACCGGTAATGACGATGAGCCGATCACGCGGCAGTTCGAGATCGATATTTTTCAGATTGTGGGTGCGAGCACCCTGAATACGGATGAATTCCATGGGGAGAATGGCCGGGTGGCTGGGTCTGCAGGACCGATTTTCTGCGTGATTGCGAACCTGCTAATATACGTGCTTCCATCCCACCGAGGCAAAGGCGCCTCTTCGATGCCGGCAGGCAAAACGCGCCGCCGGTGTTCTGTGAACGAACTTGTCGATCCCCCGAGGAAACACGTGAGCAGTCAGACCCCGACCGAGACCGATGGTATGTTGCCCAACGAGCGCCGCTCGGTGAACGCCCTGGCCAGCATCTACGCCCTGCGCATGATGGGGCTGTTCATGATTTTCCCCGTCTTCGCCCTCTACGGGCAGACCCTCGAAGGCGCCACACCCTTCCTCATCGGCCTGGCCATGGGCATCTACGGCCTCACCCAATCCGTGTTCCAGATCCCCTTCGGCATGGCCTCGGACCGCTTCGGCCGCAAGCCGGTGATCATCGTTGGCTTGCTCATCTTCGCCGCCGGCTCGGTGGTGGCGGCGACCTCGGACAGCATAGCCGGGGTAATCCTCGGCCGCGCCCTGCAGGGCGCGGGGGCCATCGCCGCGGCGGTGATGGCCCTGGTCGCCGATCTCACACGCGAGGAGCAACGCCTGAAGGCCATGGCGGTGATCGGTATCAGCATCGGCATGGCCTTTTCCGTCTCCCTCGTCGCCGGACCTTTGGTGGCCAACTGGGTGGGTGTGGACGGCATCTTCTGGCTCACCGCAGTGATGGCCCTGGTGGCCATCGCGGTGCTCCAGTTGTGGGTGCCGCAGCCGGTGCGCAGCACCCTGCACCGCGACGCGCAGACCGTCCCCGCGCAGTTGAAGAACGTCCTGACGGACGGCCAGCTGCTGCGCATCGATTTCGGCATCCTCTGCCTGCACCTGATGCTCACCGCCACCTTCGTCGCCCTGCCGCTGGCCCTGCGCGACAACGCCGGCCTGCCCAGCGAGCACCACTGGTACGTCTATCTGCCGGTGATGCTGTTCGCCATGGCCCTGATGGTGCCCTTCATCATCATCGCCGAGAAGAAGCGCCGCATGAAGAGCGTCTTTTCCGCCGCGGTACTGGCCCTGGCCATCGCCGAAATCATCTTCATGGTGGCCAACGACGCCCTCTATGGACTGGTCTTCGGTCTGTTCATCTTCTTCACCGCCTTCAATGTCCTGGAGGCCACTCTGCCCTCGCTCATCGCCAAGGTGGTGTCGCCGGACAACAAGGGCACCGCCATGGGGGTCTACGCCAGCTCGCAGTTCATCGGTGCCTTCATCGGCGGTGCCCTCGGTGGCTGGACCTATGGTGTCGGTGGCCTGGCCGCTGTGTTTGGCCTGTGCACCTCGGTGGCGGTGATCTGGTTCTTCGTCGCCGCCACCATGCGCAGTCCGCGTTATCTCAGTAGCCATCTGCTGCGCGTGGGCGAGGTGAGCGCCGAGCGGGCGCGCCAACTGGTGGGCGAACTGACCCGCGTCACCGGTGTCGCCGAGGCGGTGGTCATCCCCGAGGACGGCATCGCCTATCTCAAGGTCGACCTGCAGGCCCTGGACCGCGAAGCCCTCAAACAGTACGCCGCGGCCGAGGCCGGTGGCCCGGCGGAAGCAGCCGTGGCGAAGGCCGTGAGCGAGCAGCCCACGGGCGGCTGAAAACGCGCTATCCTTGGCGACCGATTTGCAAAGACCCCATTCGGCCGACCAGGCCACATCCCCGGGCGCCGGCCGGTGACCGCGGGTAAATCCACTATTCGACGCATGCAGGCGAGGAGAACGACATGGCACGAGGCATCAACAAAGTGATTCTGATTGGCAATCTGGGGCAGGACCCAGAGGTCAAATACATGCCCAATGGCGGTGCCGTGGCCAATGTCACCGTCGCCACCAGCGACAGCTGGAAAGACAAGACCACCGGCGAGCAGCAGGAACGCACCGAGTGGCATCGGGTGGTCTTCTTCCGCCGCCTGGCGGAGATCGCCGGTGAATACCTGAAGAAGGGCTCCAAGGTCTATATCGAAGGCCGCCTGCAGACCCGCAAGTGGCAGGACCAGCAGGGCAACGACCGCTACACCACCGAGATCATCGCCAACGACATGCAGATGCTCGACAGCCGTGGCGGTGGCGGCGGCCAATCCGCTGGTGGTGGTCAGTACGGCGGCAAGCAGGGCGGTGGTCAACAGGGCGGTGGTCAAGCCGGCGCTGGCCAGCAAGGCGGCGGCCAGCCGCAGCCGGCGGGTGGCTTCGACGACGGCGGCTTCGACGACGACATCCCGTTCTAAAAAACACCAAGGCGCACAGAAAACCCCTGCCGGTCATTCACCGCAGGGGTTTTTTCTTGTTTCGTTCAACGAATCAGGGTCACCTGCGCCCGCCGGTTGCGGGCGCGGCCCTGCTCGGTGGTATTGGTATAGATGGGTTCCTGTTCGCCGTGGCTGCGCAGCTCGAACAGGGCTGGGGGGATGCCCTTTGCCTGCAGATAGTCGCGAATGGCACGGCTGCGCGATGCGGCGAGTTGGTCGTTGTCGCGGTCCTGGCCGACGTCGTCGGTGTGGCCGTCGATGAGCACCCGTTTGACGGTCGGGTCGGTGGCCAGATAGGTGGCCAGGGCGTCCAGCCGCTGCCGGGCATCGGTGTCGAGTTCGGTCTTGCCGAAGTCGAAATGCAGCAGGCTGTGGCGAAAATCGTTGAAATCGTAGACGGGCAGGCGACTGAGGCAGGTGCTGAAGTCGTCCAGGGCGGAGCGGAAGTTGACCCCGGGCAGGGCCACGTCCACGCGGTCGCGGGCGTCGGCCCAGTCCCGGTAACTGAAGGTCGGCATCATGCCCTTTTCCAGCTCGGCGAGCAGCCGTCGCGCCTGTGCCGCGTCGAGCTGGAAGGGGGCCGACCCGCGCTGCACCGGCACCTCGCCCAGGTCCAGGGCATCGCGTCGCGGCCGCCAGCCGGGTGGCTGCGAGCGCAGGCGGGCACGGTCGTGTTCCCGTGTGGCCTGCCAGCGCGGCAGCAGTCGGAATTCCAGGGTCCGACCGGCGGCCTGACTGAACACGGCCTGGCCGTAGTGGGGGATGTCGTGGCGCAGGCTGCAGTGCTTCTCCGCCGCGGCCGTCTGCCACTTCACCGTTGCCAGCGGCGCCTGATAATGACGCACGCTGGCCCCGGCAATGCCGCACAACGGCAACAGGAGGAGGGCGGCAAAGAGGCGGGCGTGGGGCATGGTAAGGCTCGGGTGGTGCTCTGCCAATACGTCGGCCGCGATGGATGCCGGCTTTAGTCGAGCCCGGAGAGGCCGTCTCTGCCTGGCGGGAAACAGCGTCCCATGGATGCGCGCCCCTTTGTCCGCGGTGTTACGGCACGATATCCGACCTTGGCAGGGCAGGTCTCACTGTTCCGCCTCAAGTTCCGCCGTGGTCTGCCGCTGTGATGGCAAAATAGCCGCCCCGGCGGGAGGAAGCCGCGTGTCGAAGACCCTGTACTACCTGTTGTTGCTCTGTCTGTTGTGGGCGGGCACGCCCGTCTTCGCGCGGACGGTGGAGGCCGAGGGCGCGGCGCCCATTGGCGCGTCGGTGGCCCAGGCCAAGCGCCTGGCCTTGCAGGACGCCATTCGCCAGGCCCTCATGCAGGGCGCGGCGCAGGTCTCCACCACCACGGTGACCACCGCCAACGGCGTGGTGGCCGACAACATGCGCTTCAGCGCCCGCGGTCGGGTGACCGGGGTCAGCGTGCTGCGCGAGTGGACCGACGAGAGCCACTACTACGTGCGCATCCGTGCCAACGTGCCGGGTGCGACCAGCCTGGATGGCGTACGCCCGACCACTGCACGCGCGGCGGGCAGCAATGGCGACGGGGTGGCGCCCGCCGTGCGTCTCGCCAATGGCGATCAGGACGCCTTGAGCCACTACCGGCGCAAGGTGGCGGTGAGCCAGTTCCACGTGCTCGACCGCACCCAGGTGGCCGATCTGCCCGGCATCGAGGTGGCCCTGGCGCAGGAGCTGGAGCGTCGACTGTCGCTGGACGACCGTCTCCTGGCACTGGACGCCAGCCAGTACTTGTTGCCACTGAGCGGTGCCGACGTGCTCTCCCAGCGGCGCATCCTGGGTGCCCTGCCGCCGGCGCGTGATGCCCAACAGGTGGCGGCCGAGTTCGCCGAATCCCTCGGCGTGCAATTCGTGGTCAGCGGGGCGATCCGTGATCTGGGGGTGAGCAACCGCTTTCTCGGTCAGCAACTGCGCAACATCGAGTTGGATATCTTCGTCTACGACGGCATCTCCGGGGCCGAGGTGGCGCGCCACCGGGTCAACGAGACGGCGGAGAAGAGCGGTTACGGTGAGCTGATGCCGCGTGATGCGGGGCTGATGACGGAGAAGTTTTTCGCCTCGCCCTTCGGTCGCCAGGTGGACAAGACCCTGGACAAGCTGGTCGACCTGATCGTCGCCGATGTCACCACCCAACCCTTCACCGCGCGAGTGATTCGCAGCGAGGGCCGGCAGGTCTACTTCGACGCCGGTGGCAGGGCCAACCTGCGCGTGGGGGACGTCCTCAATGCCTACAAGGTCACCGACGCCCCGGTGGCCGACCTGGCCGGCCAGCACGCCCTCGGTTATGCCGAGACACCCGCCACGCAGCTCATCGTGACCCAGGTCCAGCGACAATTCTCGGTCGGCGAACTGGCCAGTGAGACTACCCGCCTGGCGCCTGGCGACGTCATCCGCTTCGAACCCTGAACCGCCCCGCCGGGCTCAGTCCATGCGGACGATTCGCCCGGCGATCTCGTAGCCACCCTCCTCACGCGGCGTCGCGCGCACCACTTCCACCTCGGCGTCGAAGGGCGCCACCACGGCATACGGCGGTGTCATCTCTATCTGCAGGCGGGTACCTGTCGGCAGGGGCTGGTCGGCACTGAAGAGGATGCCGGTGGCACTCAGGTTGATGCAGGTACCCTGCCCTTCTTCGCCATCCTCCAGATTCCGAAATTGCAGTGCATGCTGGGCCGCCATGCGTCTGAAATCGCGTTTTTCATCGTAGTCGATGGACATCTCGGCTCCTTGGGCGTGTGCTCGAAATGGACCGTGGGCGGTCGCCGACCATGGAGGGTAACCAGCGCCTGTGAGGCGACGCAAGTACGAAGGGGGCGTTGCTGGGGTGCGGGCGGGCCGCGGGTGTGTCGGGGGGGATGTTAAGAATGGCGCTCCCTAGGGGACTCGAACCCCTGTTGCCGGCGTGAGAGGCCGGAGTCCTAACCACTAGACGAAGGGAGCGCGAACACGATGCGTGCTGAACGGAAAGCGCGTATTATACGCACCCAGACCAATTGCTCAAGCCGTATGACGGCATGACCCTCGGTGTCCGATGGCCAGGGTGATCGTCGCGAGCCGGGTGGGACGATTTCGACCCCCACCCCTCCGCGCAGTAGATGATGCCCAAAGCCAACCGGCGCCTCGAGCCAGCCTCATAAAAATCAAAAGAATCCATTGACCCGCACTCACGAACAACACCCCGAACCCCGCATCATTCCCCGTGCCGAGCACACCATCTCGCGCGCGGGCATCTCCGAAAACGCCTTGAAGGTGCTCTATCGCCTGAAATCGGCGGGCTATGAGGGCTATCTGGTGGGCGGCGGCGTGCGTGACCTCCTGCTGGGTCGCGAGCCCAAGGACTTCGACGTGGCCACCGACGCCACACCGGAGGAGGTGCGTACCCTGTTCCGCAATTGCCGTCTCATCGGCCGTCGCTTCCGACTCGCCCATGTCCACTTCGGTCGGGAGATCATCGAAGTGGCCACCTTCCGCGGCGCCCATCAGGGCGAGGAGGGCGGCGGTCAGGCGGAAGACGGCATGATCCTGCGTGACAACGTCTATGGCAGTCTGGAAGAAGACGCCTGGCGCCGCGACTTCACCATCAACTCCCTCTATTACAACATCCGTGACTTCTCCGTGGTGGACTTCACCGGCGGCATGGAGGACCTGCAGGCCGGCCTGCTGCGGGTCATCGGCGATGCCGCCCAGCGCTATCGCGAAGACCCCGTGCGCATGCTGCGGGTGGTACGTTTTGCCGCCAAGCTGGGTTTCCGTATCCATGCCGAGAGTGAGGAGCCGCTGTTCGAACTCGGCGAGTGCCTGGAGGCGGTGCCGGCGGCGCGCCTGTTCGACGAGATACTCAAGCTGTTCATGAGTGGCCACGGGGTCGCCAGCTTCGAACTGCTGCGCCACTACGACCTCTTCGGTCACCTGTTTCCCCTCACCGAGGCCTGCCTGGCCGAAGAGGAGGGTGGCTTCCCCCATACGATGGTCCTGCGCGGCCTGGAGAACACCGACGCCCGGGTGCAGGAGGGCAAGCCGGTGACCCCGGCCTTCCTCTTCGCCGTGTTGCTCTGGGAGCCGGTACATGCCCGCGCCCGGACCCTGCAGGCCGAAGGCATGAACGAGCTACAGGCGTTGCAGGTGGCCGGTGAACAGGTGGTGGTGGAATCCAATCGACACATCAGTCTGCCCAAACGCTTCAGCCTGCAGTCGCGCGAGATCTGGACCATGCAGGCCCGTCTGCCGCGGCGCAACGGCAAGCGTGCCGCGCGTCTGTTGGCATCGCCCCGCTTTCGGGCCGCCTATGACTTCCTGCTCCTGCGCGCCGAGAGCGGCGACGAGGAGCTGCAGGCCCTCGCCCAGTGGTGGACCGACTACCAGGCGGCCGACGAGGATGCCCGTGGCGGCATGTCGGTGAAGGCCCCCGCCGAGGGTGGCGGCAAGCCACGCCGCCGCCGTCGTCGCCGCAAGCCAAGACCCAGCGGCGCGGAGTAAACCGTCCGTGCCCGTGGTACACATCGGTCTCGGCAGCAATCTGGCCGGACCGGCGCAGCAGTTGCAACAGGCCCTGGGCGAACTCGCCGCACTGCCTGAGAGCCACCTGCGGCGCCACTCCCGCCTCTATCGTAGCGACCCCCTCGGCCCCGCCGAGCAGCCCGACTACGTCAATGCCGTGGCCGCGCTGGAGACGACCCTCGCCCCCCTGGCCCTGCTCGATGCCCTGCAGGCCATCGAGGCAGACCACCAGCGCGTGCGCGGCGAACGCTGGGGGCCGCGCACCCTCGACCTGGATCTGCTGCTCTATGCCGAACAGCGACTCGACCTGCCGCGCCTGCAAGTGCCCCACCCGGGCCTGCCGTTGCGCAATTTCGTCCTGTATCCTCTGTTCGAGATCGACCCGCAGCTGACGATCCCCGGCCACGGGCCCCTCGCCACCTTGCTGAAGCAGTGCCCGCGCGGCACCCTGCAAGCCCTGGAAATGCCAACGGAGCCTTTGGTATGAGCACCGTCACCCTGCCGCGTTACATCGCCATCGAAGGCCCCATCGGCGTGGGCAAGACCAGTCTCGCGCGACGCATCGCCGCCGACTTCGAGGGCGAGTTGCTGCTCGAGGGCGCCGAGGAGAACCCCTTCCTCGAGCGCTTCTACAAGAACCCGCGCCACGCGGCCCTGCCCACCCAGTTGTTCTTCCTCTTTCAGCGCGCCCAGCAGATGCAGAGCCTGCGCCAGAACGACCTTTTCGCCCCGGTCCACGTGGCCGACTTCCTGTTGGAGAAGGATCGCCTGTTTGCCCAGCTCAACCTGGACGACGACGAGCTACGACTCTATGAACAGGTCTACGCCAGCCTGACCCCGGACGCCCCCCGCCCCGACCTGGTGATCTACCTGCAGGCCCCTGTGGAGGTGCTGCTGGAGCGGGTACAGCGGCGCGGTCGGGCCGCCGAGCGCTTCATCGAGAGCAACTACCTGCAACGCCTGGTGGAGGCCTACACGCGCTTCTTCCACTACTACAGCGACAGCCCCCTACTGATCGTCAATGCGGCTGAGATTGACCTGGTCGACAACCCGCGCGACTATGCGCGGTTACTGGAACGGCTGTCGCAGGTACGCAGTGGCCGCCACTACTTCAATCCCGGCTCTTTCGAGTTCTGAATCCCATGTCGCGTCTCTCCATCAGCAACCTGCGCGAGCGCAAGCAGACGGGCGAAAAGATCGCCTGCCTCACCGCCTACGACGCCAGCTTTGCCCGTATCCTCGACGATGCCGGGGTAGAGCTGCTGCTGGTGGGTGACTCCCTGGGCATGGTGGTGCAAGGCCATGACACCACGCTGCCGGTGAGCCTCGATGAGATGGTCTACCACGCGCGCGCGGTGGCCGCCGGCAGCCAGCGGGCCTTTCTCATGGCCGACATGCCCTTTCTCGGCGATGCCACTCCGGCGCAGGCCCTGACCAGCGCCGGACGGCTGATGAAAGAGGGCGGGGCGCAGATGGTCAAACTGGAGGGCGGGATGCCCCTGCGCGAGACCGTGCACCTGCTCAGCACCCGAGGCGTGCCGGTCTGCTCCCACCTCGGCCTGCTGCCGCAGTCGGTGCACAAACAGGGCGGCTACCGGGTGCAGGGGCGCGATGCCGAGTCGGCCCAGACGCTGCTCGAAGAGGCGCGTGAGATGGCCGCGGCCGGCGCCGACATGCTGCTGCTCGAGTGCGTGCCGGCCGAGCTGGCGGCACGCATCACCGAGAGCGTGGCGATCCCGGTCATCGGCATCGGCGCCGGACCCTCGGTGGACGCCCAGGTGCTGGTGCTCTACGACATGCTGGGGATCACCCCCGGCCGGCGGCCCAGTTTCAGCCGCGACTTCCTCGCCGCCAGCGGCGATGTCCCCGCCGCCGTCGCCGCCTATGTGCAGGCGGTCAAAGACGGCAGCTTCCCCGCCCCCGAACACAGTTTCTGAGTATGCACGAGGTGCAACGCATCGCCGAGCTGCGCCGGCAGGTGGCGCAATGGCGTGGTCAGGGTGAGCGCATCGCCCTGGTGCCGACCATGGGCAACCTGCACGCCGGCCACCTCCGCCTGCTCGAGGCGGCGCGCCGAGTGGCCCCACGGGTGGTGGTCAGCATCTTCGTCAATCCCCTGCAATTCAGCGACACCGGCGGTGGCGACTTCGCGCGCTACCCGCGCACCCTGGCGGCCGATGCCGAACGCCTGCGCGAGGCCGGTGCCGATCTGCTGTTCGCCCCGCCCGTGGCGGAGGTCTATCCCGACGGCCTGCAGGCGGCGACGCGGGTCACGGTGCCCGGGCTGTCCGACATTCTCTGTGGCGTCTATCGCCCCGGTCACTTCGAGGGAGTCGCCACGGTGGTGAGCAAGCTGTTCAACATGGTGCAGCCGGACCTGGCCCTGTTCGGCGAGAAGGACTACCAGCAGCTGTTGGTGATCCGCCGCCTGGTGCGTGACCTGTGTTTTCCCATCGAGATCCTCGGCGTACCCACCGTGCGCGAGCCCAGTGGCCTGGCCATGAGTTCACGCAATCATTACCTGGACGAGACGCAAAAGGCCCACGCCGCCCGGCTCTACCAGACCCTGTGCCAGGCGCGGGAACGCCTGCAGAGCGGCGCCGCAGAGATCGACGAGATCGAGGCGGAAGGCATGCAGGCACTGCGTGCGGCGGGCTTCCGCGCCGAATACTTCAGCGTGCGCCGGGCCGCGGATCTGGCCCCGCCCACGGCCGGCGAGCGCGACCTGGTGATCCTCGCCGCCGCCTGGCTGGGCGAGGCACGCCTCATCGACAACCTGCGCCTGGATTCCTAGAGGCCACCCTCGTGGCGAGTCCCTTGTCCATCGATGAGGCGGCAGATGGCCTAACGGCGAGTAGTCTTTTTCTGTGCCAGAAAAGCTTCGCGGCCCGAGGGGCCGCTCCTACGGGTGATTTGGATGGCTGGTGTCACGGGCGCTTCTGTTGGCTGTAGGTGGCACAGGCCATGGTGAACAGGGTGTGACACATGCGGTTGTAGGAGCGCAGGGTGGTGTAGATGCCGAGTAG
>JANTGX010000031.1 GCA_024762755.1 Gammaproteobacteria bacterium | reverse complement strand
AGAGGTTTTCGTTTTTTCATCGCCACCTCCGTGCCTCTGCGACTCCGTGCCCTCCGTGTTCATCTCGCGTGTTCAAAACAAACTACGGAACCGCAAGGTGGGCGGTACCCACCCTACAAAACTACGCTTTCGACAGGCGGGCAATGCCCACCCTCAGCCAAACAAGCCCTCCCGCAGCACGGCCTTGTAGGCCTTCATCACCGGCTTGGGGATCTTCGCCTCGGCCTCCACGCGCAGGCGGTGGATGGTGGCGAGGGTGGCGTCGTCCGGGGTGTGGCGGGCCTGGGCGATGGTGGCGTGGACATCGGCGTCGAAGAGGGCGCCGGGGCCGCTCTTGACCACGTCGTAGACGGCCATGACGGCGCGCATTTCGCCGGGCAGCATCTTGCATTTGCCGTCGAGAATTTTGAGTACCACGGTGGTGGTGCAGTCCACTTCCACGGGGCCGAAGGGGGCCTCGGCGGCCCATTGGGCGGCCGGGTGGCGGGTGTCGGTCAGCGGCGCGGGCATGGGTGTCTCTCAGGCCGGTTGCATGTCCATGCCGCGGAATACGCAGCAGCGCTGGAATGCGTCCAGGTCGGGGGCAAGATTCTTGTGGCTGCAGAACTTGGCCACCAGCTTGGTCAGGCCTTTGATGTCGCGGCCGGTGGCGTCGGGGAAGCGGCGCACCAGGGTGTCGATGAGGTCGTCGTCGAGGGCCAGTTCGAATTGCTCGCTCATCACCTGCCACAGGCGGCGGCGGTCGGCCTCGCCGGGGGGATGGTAGCGGATCATGGCGATGCAGCGCGAGACGATGGCCTCGTCGATGTCGTCCACCCGGTTGGTGGTGAGGAACAGCAGGCCGTTGAAGTATTCCAGTACGCGCAGGAACACCCCCACCACGGCGTTGGCGGCGATGTTGTCGTCGCGCCGCTTGATGTAGACGTCGGCCTCGTCGATGAGCATCACCGCGCCCCAGCGCTGGGCGCGGGTGAGGGTGTCCTTGAGGGCCTTTTCCATCTCCGCCACGTTGAGGCCGAGCTGACCGGAGTGCACGCGGTAGAGGGGGCGCTGGATGATCTCGGCGTAGACCTCGGCGGTGAGGGTCTTGCCCACGCCGGGCGGGCCGGCGCACAGCACCGTGGTGCCGCCGGACTTGCCGGCGACGATGTCGTCCATGAGCACGTCCATCTCGGCGGTGAGGATGTCGATGAGGTCGGTCTGTTCGCGCGGCAGGACCAGCTTGTCCTTGAGCGCCGGCTGGTACACGTAGAGCTGCATGTCGTCCACGTGCACCCAGACGTGGTGGTGCAGTTCGAGGTGGAACATGAGCACGTGGCCATGCACCGGCAATTCGCTGAACAGGCCCTTGGGGATGGTGTCGTGCGAGGCCTCCATCTGGCTTTCCACTTGTTCGTCGTAGCGGCTGCTCTTGGCCGCCTTGCGCAGGTAGCCGGCGAGGATGTTGCCGGAGCCCTCGAAGCCGGTGACCCGTTCCTTGAGGATGTTTTCATCGTTGACCAGGCGCGCCGGCTTGCCGTCGCTGGAGAGCACCACGGTGTTCTTGCGTGACCAGTCGGTGTTGCGGTGGGAGGCGGTGGGGTCCTCGGCGTAGAGGCCGGTGCCGAGGGCGGAGAACTGGCGGCCGTAGTCGGCGCGCCATTCGAAGTAGCGTTCGGCGGAGGCGTCGTAGGCGCGGATCAGGTCCGGGGTCTCGCGCAGGTAGCCCTTGTGGGCGAAGATCTCGCCCACGCTGCGGCCGTCGATGTCGCGGCTGCGGATGGTGATGTTTTCGATGGCGATCTTGCCGCGCGAGTTGGCCTTGATCTCCAGCAGGATGCGCCCGGCCTCTTCCTCGCCCGGCGGGGTGTAGTCGAGGCGCGTGACCACGTAGGCGATGGGCTTGGCCGAACTGGTGGCGCGGAACAGCCAGCCGCGGATGCCGTCTTCCACCAGGTAGCGGGCGATGGCCGGCAGGACCTTCTCCAGGTCCTCGGCGCCGAAGCGCTCGGCGTCATCGTCGAGGGCCGCCTGCAGGGTGGCGATCTGCGCGGCATGGCCGCGGTTGGCGGCGCCGCCCTGTTCTTCATACAGGCGGCGCAGGTGGTCCAGTTCCTCGCCGGAGAGCTGGCTGAAGCTGACCTCGGCATGCTGGCCGAAGCGCAGCTGGTCCTTGAGCAGGGTCAGGTCGGGGAAGGTCTCCAGCATCGCCTCCACGTGGGGGCGTTGGATGAGCAGTTTCATGGGGCCTCGCCGGCAGGGGTTCCTGAGAGGCCAGTGCAAGGCCTGTGCCAGGCGGCAACGGCCATTGCATCAAGGACTTGCGGAACGGGGCGGGGGACGATTGTCAGGTTGCGTACAAGGCCCTGTCAGGCCAGGCGGTCGTCGGCGACGAAGTACTTGGGATCCTCGATCACGTTCACCTCCACCAGATCGCCGGCCTTCTCCAGCAGCAGGCGGCATTCCGGGCTGAGGTGGCGCAGGTGCAGGCGCTTGCCGGCCTTGAGGTAGCGCTCGGCGAGGGTGTCGATGGCCTCGATGGCGGAGTGGTCGGCGACGCGGGCATTCTTGAAGTCCAGCACCACGTCGTCGGGGTCGTTGCGCGGGTCGAACAGGTCCTGGAAGTTGCGCACCGAGGCGAAGAACAGGGGGCCCTCCAGTTCGTAGACCTTGCCGCCCATGGCGTTGAAGTGGGTCTTCACATCGATGCGTTTGGCGTGCTCCCAGGCGAAGGCCAGGGCGGAGACGATGACGCCGACGATCACCGCGATGGCCAGGTCGGTGGCCACGGTGACCGCGGACACCAGCACCAGGACGAAGGCATCGGTGCGTGGAATCTTCTTCAGGATGCGGAAGCTGGACCACTCGAAGGTGCCGATGACCACCACGAACATGACCCCGACCAGGGCCGCCAGGGGAATGTCTTCGATGAGGTCGTGGGCGAACAGGATGAAGGCCAGCAGGGCCAGCGCGGCGGTGATGCCGGACAGCCGTCCGCGGCCGCCGGAATTGATGTTGATCAGGCTCTGGCCAATCATGGCGCAGCCGCCCATGCCGCCGAACAGACCGGTGGCGACGTTGGCGCTGCCCTGGGCGATGCATTCCTTGTTGCCGCGGCCGCGGGTCTCGGTGAGCTCGTCGATGAGGGTCAGGGTGAGCAGGGACTCGATCAGGCCGATGGCGGCGAGAATCAGCGCATAGGGCAGGATGATCTTCAGGGTCTCCCAGTTGAAGGGCACCAGGGGAATGTGGAACTCGGGCAGGCCGCCGGCGATGGAGGCGATGTCACCCACGGTCTTGGTATCCAGGCCCAGGCCCATCACCAGCAGGCTAACCACCACGATGGCCGCCAGGGAGGAGGGCACGGCGGTGGTGAGCTTGGGCAGGAACTGGATGATGGCCATGGTCAGGGCCACCAGACCGAGCATGAGCCACAGGGCCTGGCCCTGCATCCAGTGGCTGGCGCCGGTCTCGTCGGTGACCTGGAAGGCCTTCAGCTGGGCGAGGAAGATGACGATGGCCAGGCCGTTGACGAAGCCCAGCATCACCGGGTGCGGCACCATGCGGATGAACTTGCCCAGGCGCAGCAGGCCGACACCGATCTGGATCACGCCCATCAGCACCACGGTGGCGAACAGATACTCCACGCCGTGCTCGGCCACCAGGGTGACCATGACCACGGCCAGGGCGCCGGTGGCGCCGGAGATCATGCCGGGGCGGCCGCCGATGCTGGCGGTGATCAGGCCCACCATGAAGGCGGCGTACAGCCCCACCAAGGGCTCCACCCCGGCGACGAAGGCGAAGGCCACCGCCTCCGGCACCAGGGCCAGGGCCACGGTGAGACCGGACAGGATGTCGTTTTTGACGTTGCGCGTGGGCGACGGGTGGAGTTCGAACATGGATACCTCGGGACGGATGGGGCTTGCGCGGCTGCCTGCGCAGGGATTGGTCAGGCACTTGGCGTGGCGCTATGGACAGGGGCTCTTGCCCGGCCACGGCACGCCGTAACCGGGCGGGCATTTTACGCACAAATCTGCGGCGGGGATACGTCGGCCGGTGCCCTTCGTCTATGTGTCGAAGGCGGCCAGGATGATCTTCCAGGCCTTGCCGACCTTGATCAGGTTGTAGGTCGCCTTCTGCCGGAACAGCAGGTCGTCGCCGGCGTCGTAGAAGCCCCACAGCACGGTCACCACGGCGGTGTGCGGGCCGCTGCTGAGCACCTTCTTCTCCTCCGCGGCGATGCGCGCGATCTTGTCCGAATCGACCCGCGCACGGGTCGATTCGAGGAAGGCGACGACTTGCTCGCGGGTGTCGAGGCGCCGCACCCGTTCACCACTGATGATCAGGCTGGGCAGGAAATACTTCTCGGCGTGGGCGCGCAGGGCGGCCTCGTCGAGGGCCGCGGCGTAGCTGCTGAAGAGGGCGTCCATGTCGTCCTCATCGGAGAAGACCCGCAGGATCTCCTGCGAGCGCGAGGAAGAGGCGTAGCGGGCCATGTCGCGATTGAACTGGCGCATCTTCTCGCGCGCGGCATCGCAGTTGTTGATGGCCGGGTTGCAGCCGATGCCGATGACGACCTGATACTTGCCGTCGCCCAGGGGGACCTTGTCCACGGTGATGTCCGTCTCCCAGTCCAAGGCCTCGTCGTCGGCCGGGTTGGTCTGCAGCCGCTGCGCGCTATCGACCGCCAGCCCCTGGGGGGTCGCCTGTTGCACCCACTCACGGGCCGCGGTCCACACCCGATGGCACTCCTCCTCCGTCTGGCAGACGGGGATGGTCTGCTGGAACACCGGGTCGTCTTTCAGGGCGAGCAGGCTGGACTGGCAGCCGACGAGGAGGGCGGCGGCGCAGATGCCGAAGCAGATGCCGAAGAGGAGGGGGAAGGAGCGGATGAGCCTGATGGGTTTCATGGTGTACCTTGCTGGCCGTTCGGGACGGCGGGGTGAGAGGGGTGGGGAGTGAGCCGCCGCGCTGGCGGTGGGGTCGGGTCTAGCCATTCACGTGGTATGACCAATGGTCATGAGCTTGTACACCCGGCGCTTCGGGTCGAGGTCGGCCAGGGCGATCTCGACCCGCAGGCCGGCGGGGGCGAGGGCCTGGTTGGGCGGTTGCCGGTAGAGCAGTTTGTTCAGTCGGTCGTAGTTTTCTTCGCTGGGCTGCAGGGACTCGTCGGCGTGCTGGCGGTTGTGCTCGGCGACGCAGAAGGCAAACAGCGACGGCAGGGTGAAGCGCCATGCGCCCTGTTCTCGCCACAGGCCTTCGTCGTCTTCGGCGAAGGCCGCCAGGCGGTCACGCACCCCCGGTTCACCCGCGGCGATGGCAGGCAGGGTGTGGCTGAACATTTGCTCATAGATGCGTTGCATGACGGCTCCCGGGTCGATGTTACTATCCCCGACCATGAGACGACAGCCCAGACCAGCCCCCGATGACGGGCCAGGCGCCGGCCCATGGCGGTGATGGTGTTCCGCCTGCGCGGCGTGCCGGAGGACGAGGCGCAGGCGGTGCGCGAGCTGCTCGAGGCGCACGGCATCGAGTACTACGAGACCAGCGCCGGCAACTGGGGCATCTCCCTGCCGGCCCTGTGGCTGCGGGACGAGGCGCGCTATGCCGAGGCGCGTGCCCTGATCGACGACTACGAGGCACAGCGGGCGCAACAGGCGCGCGCGGCCTATGCGGCGCAGAAGGCCGCCGGTCGGGCGCGCACGGTGTGGGATCTGCTGCGCGAGAACCCCTTGCGCTTTGTCTTGTATCTGGCCGGCACCCTGCTCCTGCTGTACATTTCCCTCAAGCCCTTTGTCGACTTTGGTCGTTGACGCGCCGCCTCGGCGGCGTACCCGGTGTCACGTACATGAGTAAACAGCGTCTGTTCGAGGCCGTCGGCGGCCTGCCCACCCTGCAGAAGGTGCACAAGATCTTCTACGACAAGGTCTATGCCGACCCCTGGTTGGGCCAGTTCTTTGCCGAGCACGAGCAGGCGGCCATCGAGAACCGGCAGACCCAGTTCATGGCGGAGAAGATGGGCAGCACGGAGAAGTACCCGGGCAAGCCCCTGCGCCAGGTGCACGAGAACATGTACATCTCGCCCGAGCTGGTGGCGCAGCGCACCCGCCTGTTGCGCGAGTCGCTGGCCGAGGCCGGGGTGGACGAGGCCCTGGCGGAGCGCTGGATGCGCATCGACGCGGCCTTTGCCAAGCAGGCGGTGAAATCCTCCATGGTGGACTTCTACCGCAACTATTCCTTCCCCTACAAACGGCGCATCATCATCCCCCGGCCGCAATAGCCCGTCCCTGGCGGCCTACCAGACGCAGCAGAGGAACTGACGGCAGCTCTCTTCGCAGCGCCCGCGCGGTGCGGAGGTGAGGAAGGTGGCGACGTCGCGGATGTCCTGGTGGGTGAGGTTCTTCGCCACCCGGCGCATTACCCCCTCGGGGTCGTTGCGTCGGCTGCCGGCGCGCCACTTGTGCAATTGGTTGACCAGATAGACGAAGCGCTGGCCGCCGGTCATGGGGTAGGCGGGGGGCAGGCCGCGGCCGTTGTAGCCGTGGCAGGTGTAGCAGGGGGGGATCTCACGCGCCGGGTCGCCGTGCAGGAACAGCTGCCGCCCGCGCTGGCGCAGGCCCATGGTCTCGCCGTATTCCTTGACCTTTTCCAGTTTCGACAGCCCCACCCGGCGGTATTCCAGGCCGGAGACGTAGGCGGCCACGTCGCGCCAGTCCTGTTCGCGCATGCCGCGGGCGTTGCTGTTCATGACGAACATGGTCTTGTCTTCGCGCCGGTTGGCGGCGAAGTCGCCCAGCTGTTTGAGGATGTAGGCCTCGGCCTGGCCGGCCAGACGTGGGGTGCCCAGGGCGTCGTCGCCCATGGCGTCCTTGCCGTGACAATTGTGGCAGGCCGGGACCCGGTTGATGCCGTTCATGAAGATGCGCTGGCCGTGGCTGGGGTTGCCCGGCGGGGCGGCCTCGCCGGCGAGACCGGTGGTGCTGAGGGCGGCGCCGACGACGGCAAGCAGCAGAAGGCGGAGGTGAGGCATGGGTCGACCCTGTGCAAGGTGGGGGCTCAGTCTCGGCCAACTGGCGGGCGCACGCAAGCGGTGCGGGCGTTGCCTTTGCCGGCAGCGCTTGCGATGATGCCGGCCATGTCGCTGTCCCGCCTCCCCTTGCTCTTGCTCTGCCTTTGGCTGACCGCCTGTGATAACGCCCTACCGCCGGCGCCAATGGGCGATCACGCGGCCCTCGAGCGCCTCGCCGACGCCTATCGCGCCACCCTGCAGGTCTTTCCCGCCGCGCCGTCCAACCTGCCGCCGGCGGAGCGCCTGCGTTTCGTGCGCCAAGTATTTCGCGAGGCCGGTTACGACTACGACGCCAGCCTGATCGCCCTCGCGGCCCATGGGGACGTCGAGGACGCCGATCAGCGCGACCTGGCCGATCTCCTGCTCCTGCCCACGCGCGGGCTCTCCAACGAGAGCCTCGCCACGCTCTATCACGGCGAGGGCCTGCAGGCCATGCAGGGTTTGCGTCGGGCCCTCAAGCCCTAGCCCCGCGCGGTCGCTATGCCGCACATACCCTGCGACGGCTGAGAGGCACCCCCTTGATTCTCGACAACATCCACAATCACTACGAAAAGCTGGTCTTCGAGGCCATTCAGCGGCGGCTCGCCACAGACGGCGAGGGTGAGCCACTGGCCGAAGGCGCCCTGGAAGACATCGCCTGCCTGGCCCTCAACCATCTGCCGACACGCTACGTCCGACACAGTGTGGACCTGGTCTTCTATCTCACGCCGGACGAGCAGGCGAGCATGGAGCGTCAAGTCGCGGCGGCGGTGGCGGAGGCCTTCGAGCAGGTCCGTTCACACCCCCACGCCGACTGACCAACGCCGTCCCTCACGGGCGGCGATCCTCCTCCGGCGGCACGCCCGCGTTCTCTTCGATCTGCGCCTCGGCGAGCAGCTTGCGCGTGTCGCTCTCACGCATCAGCCAGTAGACCACGCCCAGGGCCAGGACGATGGCGGCCAGCGCCGCCAGTTTGTCGGCGCCGGTGGTGCTGGTGTCGATGATGATGAACTTGCGCGCCAGCGCCAGGATGGCGATGAGGATCACCGTCTTCACCTGGATGATGCTCTCGTCGCGTTCGATGACGCGGATGATGGAATGCTTGAACTCCATGGCGATGAGCAGGGTCATGATCATGCCGAACACCCCCTGAAAGATACGGTGGTCCAGCGGGTCGAGGCTGCCCGAGAGCAGCAGGATGCCGATGCGCAGCAGCAGTTCCCACAGGGCCACCACCACCACCACGGCGATGGCGAAACTGAGGATGATGGCCACGGTCTGCTCGAAGCGCTCGTAGAAGGTCATCAGCGGCCAATGCTCGCGGGTCTCGGCGAAGATTCCCTGTCTGCCTTTTTCTCTCTTCATGTTCGTCTCGATCTCGGTGTCATGGACGGGGCCGCCGTATCGGGCGGCGGGCTCAGTGGGGTCGTCGGTCCAGCCGCTCGCGGGTGCGACGGATGATGCGCTGGGCCTTGTGCGCGCTCAAGCCCAGTTCCTCTCGATTTTCGTCCAGCCGACGGCGGGTGGCCAGATCCAGTGGCCCTTCGTTGAGGGCCTCGGTGACCATTTCGGCGAAGTCTTCACGCCGCTGGCGCAGGGCCTCGGTGAAGCCGGAGGCGATGATGCCTGCGGGCAGGGAGACCATGCCGATGCCGGTGAGGGTGATCAAGGCGGCGAACAGCTTGCCTTCCACCGTGATGGGCGTGACGTCGCCATAGCCGACCGTGGTCAGGGTGGCGACGGCCCACCACATGGCCGCCGGGATGCTGCCAAAGGCCACGGGCTGTGCCTCGCGCTCGAAGGCGTAGATGCCGGTGGAGGCGAAGATGAGGATGGTGATGAGGATGAAGAAGGTGACGACGAGGGAGTCGCGCTCCTCGCGCAGGACATCCAGCAACATGGTCACCGCCGGCGAGTAGCGGGACAGCTTGAGCATGCGCAGGACCCGCAACATGCGTAGCAGACGCAGGTCCATGCCCACGAACAGGGCGAGATAGAAGGGCAGGATGGCAAGCAGGTCGATGAGGGCCATGGGCGTCAGGGCATAGCGCAGGCGTCCGGCCAGGGGACGGGCATAACGAGGGTCCTCCACGGACCACCACAGGCGGCCCAGGTATTCCACGCTGAACACGGCGACGGAGATCACCTCAACGGCATAGAACAGTTGGGCATGGCGCTGGGCCAGGGAGGGAATGGTCTCCAGCAGGGCGCCGCTCACACTGAGGATGATGAGCAGGATCAGCAGACCGTTGAGTACACGCGCCGGGAGGCCGGCGTCGCGGGTCTCCATCAGGCGATAGCCGAGATGTCGCCAGGATGCGGGGAACATGTCAGGCCTCCTCGTCGAACAACAGCACGGCCTTGATCTCCTCCTCGTCTTCCAGGTTGCCACCAAAGGCGCCGGCGACCACGCCCAGGGTGGCCATGAGGGCAGCAAAGTGACTCAGTGACAGGGCCTCGGGCGCCACCCCGGCCCAACCGGCAAAGACCGCCTTGGGAAACAGCGACATGCTCGTCAGGGCGATCAGAAACAGCACGACCCACAAGGCCCCCATGCCGCTCAGCAAGGCGCCGAAGAGGATGGTTCGGGTTCGGATGAGTTGCTCCCGCAGGTTGGCCACACGACCCATCTGGTGCAAGTTTTGCCCCAGATAGACGCTCAGCGCGGCGAGAACCACGGCGAGCAACGCGCTGGTCAGGAGCCAGCCGGGGGCCAGTTTGGCGCCCAGTTCCCAAGCCTCGGCACTGAGGAAGAGAAAGATGACGGTGACTGCCGTGGCGGCGGTGAAACGACCCAGATACAGCGGCATGCGCCAGGGGGCGTAGGCGAATATCTCGCTGACGATCCCCCAGGGGTCCGCCAGCCAGGTGCGCCACCAGAAGGCCAGCGGGCGACGGCGGCCCTGTTCCTCCACGCGTTGGTCGGCAATACGGGCCAAGCGTTGGCGGATCTGTGTCCGCGCCTCGGCGGAGAAGTCCACCGCCTCGAGACGCTCGGCCTCGTCGCTCAGGCGCATGACGCCCTCCTCTTCGTGGGCGAGGCCGAGCAGGTGACCGAGCAGGTGCAGGGCCAGGCCGAGCAGGTGGCGCTGCGGTTGCTGGGTGTCCATGAATCGGGCGCTGGACAGCACGGCCACCTCGAGGATGGAGGAGGGCACGCCGGTGACGAAGGGCCGGTTGCGCGGGATCAGCTCATTGGGCACGAAGACCAGTACCAGGTCGAGGTGCTGGTGCAGTTTCTCTTCGGCGCCCAGTTCCAGCAGGGTGAGCGGATCGAGGGGGCCGATGGGCTCGGCAATCGGTCGTCGCAGGCGGCTCAGGTTCCAGGCGAACTCGGGGAACTGGCGAGACAACTGCGCAAGGCAGTCGTCGGCAAGGCCGTCGAGCAGTGCACGTTGTTCATCGTCAAGGTTGGTGGCCGCGAGCCAGCCGATCTGGATAGGGGGTCTTGTCGTTGCCTTGGGCATGGGCGCCGGCCTTGTGTCGTCGATCGGGCATTATCCTCAGTCGGCCCGCCGAGGGGAAGGTGGTCAACGGCCCGAGATGGCGGCCGGCTCGGCGCGTAAGCCCGGCAGAATCCGGCCATATCGGCTAGGGCGCCGCTTTGCCGTATCATGGCGGGTCCTTTCCCTGCCGCGTCGATCCCCTGCCATGAGCCAACAACATCGCTTCTTTGCCACCGCCCCCAAGGGCATGGAGGGCCTGCTCGCCGACGAGCTGCGTGCCCTCGGTGCGGCCAACGTGGCCGAGGCCCGTGCCGGGGCCAGTTTCCAGAGCGACATCGCCGGCGCCCTGCGGGTCTGTCTGTGGTCGCGGGTGGCCAATCGGGTGCTGCTGCCCCTGGCGCGTTTCCCCGCCGCCGACCCGGAGGCCCTCTATGCCGGGGTGCAGACCATCGACTGGTCCGAGCACATGGCCGCCGACGCCA
Organism: Gammaproteobacteria bacterium; assembly: GCA_024762755.1. Classification (GTDB taxonomy): domain Bacteria; phylum Pseudomonadota; class Gammaproteobacteria; order SZUA-152; family SZUA-152; genus JANTGX01. The sequence goes on along the minus strand of JANTGX010000031.1, from coordinate 3,506 downwards.
CCCTGGCGGTGGATTTCAGCAGTGTGCGCTCGCGCATCGATCACACCCAGTTTGGTGCGCAGAAGGTGAAGGACGCCATCGTCGATCAATTTCGTGCGGCCACCGGCGAGCGTCCCTCGGTGGCGCGCGAGCAGCCGGATCTGCGCATCAACGTCTTCCTGCAGCGCGATACCGCGGTGGTCAATCTCGACCTCTCCGGCGACAGCCTGCACCGTCGCGGCTATCGCCGGCCGGGGCGCGAGGAGAACGTGGCCGCGCCGCTGAAGGAGAACCTCGCCGCCGCCATCCTGTTGCGCGCCGGCTGGGCGGAGATCGCCAAGCAGGGTGGGGCGTTGGTGGATCCGGTGTGCGGTTCCGGCACCCTGCCCATCGAGGGCGCCATGATCGCCGCCGACATCGCCCCGGGCCTGCTGCGCGAGTATTGGGGCTTCCTCGGCTGGCGCAAACACCGCCCCGAGGTGTGGGGCGCGCTGCTGGCCGAGGCCCGACAGCGACGCGAGGCGGGTCTGACCCAGTGTCCCCCCGTGTATGGTTTCGACCTGAGCGGGCGTGCGGTGGAGATCGCGCGGGCCAACGCCGAGCGCGCCGGGCTGGCGCAGGTGATCGCCTTTGCCCAGGTCTCGCTGGCCGACTGTCCCCACCCCGGCGAAGACGTCACGCCCGGCCTGGTGGTGGCCAATCCCCCCTACGGTGAACGCCTCGGCGAGGTGCACGAGCTGCGGCGCCTGTACCGCGACCTCGGCGATTGCCTGCTCAAGCGCTACGTGGGCTGGCGCGCGGCGGTGATCACCAGCGAGCGCGAGCTGGGCATGGCCATCGGCCTGCGCGCACGACGCCTGCACAAGCTCTACAACGGGGCCCTGGAGTGCCAGTTGTTGCGCTTCGAGGTCGACCCGAAATGGGCCATGCGGCGCGGCCCGGTGCCGCCCAATCCGGCGCTGGCGCAGACCCCGGGGGCGCAGATGTTCGCCAATCGCCTGCGCAAGAATCTCAAGCAATTGGCACGCTGGCGGCGTGACCAGGACATCCACGCCTTCCGCGCCTACGATGCCGACATGCCGGAATACGCCCTGGCGGTGGATGTCTACGACTGCGAGGACGGTCGTCACGTGCATGTGCAGGAATATGCCGCACCGGCGAGCATCGCCGAGGACAAGGTGCGCGCGCGGCGCCATGAGGCCCTGGCGGTGTTGCCCGAGGTGTTGGAGGTGGCGCCGGAACGGGTGCACCTCAAACTGCGCGAGCGCAAGCGCGGCAGTCGCCAGTACGAGAAACTGCAGGACGAGCGTCATTTCCATGTGGTGCGGGAGGGGCCGTGCCGCTTGTGGGTCAATTTCGAGGACTACCTGGACACCGGCCTGTTCCTCGACCATCGCATCACCCGTCAGATGATCGGCGAGCGGGCCGCCGGGCGCGACTTCCTCAACCTGTTCGCCTACACCGGCACGGCCACGGTGCACGCGGCCCTGGGCGGGGCCAGTAGCACCACCTCGGTGGACATGTCGCGGACCTACCTCGACTGGGCACGGCGCAACCTCGCACTCAACGAGCTGCACGGCCCGAACCAGCGTCTGCTGCAGGCCGATGTCACGGACTGGCTGGCCGAGCAGGCCGAGGCGAAGGCGCCCGAGAGCAGCGTCTGGGGACGGGCCCGACCACGCACCGGTTCCGTCGGTGGTGATGCGCCGCGCCGTTTCGGTCTGATCTTCCTCGACCCGCCGACCTTCTCCAATTCCAAACGCATGGCCGACAGCCTCGACATCCAGCGGGACCACGTGAGTCTCATCCAGCACGCCGCCCGTTTGCTCACCGACGATGGCGAGCTGCTGTTCTCCACCAATTTCCGTCGCTTCCGCCTCGACGAGGCAGGGCTGGCGGACCTGCAGGTGGAGGACATCTCGCGGCAGACCCTGCCCAAGGACTTCGAGCGCAACCCCAAGATCCATCGTTGCTGGCGTATTCGCCGTCGGGATGCTTGATAATCTCCGGCTATCCCTTTATAAAGTGCTTGGGATTTAGATTGAGTCTCAAAAACGTCTCGATCGGTCGTTGCGCAAACGACTATCTTTAGCAGGGGCCTGGCCATGCGCCGGGCCTTTTGCGCAAATGCTCTGCTATCAATAACCGTAATTGGAGGATGTTATCGTGGGAATTCTCGTAGGACGTCAAGCCCCTGACTTTACCGCCCCGGCCGTGCTGGGTGACGGCACCATCGTCGATGAGTTTCATTTCGCCACCGCGACCAAGGACAAATACGCCGTGGTCTTCTTCTACCCGCTGGACTTCACCTTCGTCTGCCCTTCCGAGCTGATTGCCTTCGATCATCGCCTGGCCGAGTTCAAGAAGCGCAACGTGGAGGTGATCGGTATCTCCATCGACTCCCACTTCACCCACAACGCCTGGCGCAACACCCCCGTCAACGAGGGTGGCATCGGTCCCGTGGGTTACCCGCTGGTGGCCGACATGACCCACGGCATCTGCAAGGCCTACGACGTCGAGACCCCCGATGGCGCGGTTGCCTTCCGTGGCTCCTTCCTCATCGACAAGGCCGGTGTGGTTCGCCACCAAGTGGTCAACGACCTGCCCCTGGGCCGCAACATCGACGAGATGCTGCGCATGGTCGACGCCCTGCACTTCCATGAAGAGCACGGCGAGGTCTGCCCGGCCAACTGGCACGAGGGTGAGAAGGGCATGAAGGACACCCCGGAGGGTGTGGCCGAATACCTGGCGGAGAACGCCGACAAGTTGTAAGCCGCTTCTCCAGGGAAGCCGTAAAGGCGAACAAAAAAGGCCGGTCAATTGACCGGCCTTTTTTGTTCCGGGGCGAACCCCTGTCGCGTGGATGTCAGGGGGCGGGACGACGGCGCCAACCCAGGCCGAGCAGGCCGAGGCCGAGCAGGCCGAGGGTGGCGGGCTCGGGCACCTGATGCCATTCGGCATCATGGGAGAAGGGGGCGAAGTCGTTGACCAGGAACTTGTTGGCACCGGTAGGCGGTGAGTATTTCCCATTGCCGGTGACGGTGAAGAGATCGAAGTGCACCCCGGTGACGCCGGCCAAGAGGCTGTTGATGCCGATGTCGAAGGACTCCATGTAGCCATCGCCACTACCCGACTGGTTAGGATCCGTCGGGTTGGGCTGGGTGTCGTAGATGGTGCTGACGGGGCCGTCGAACTGGAACTCGTAGATCTCGAAATAGGTGTCGAAGATGCCGTGCGAGGGGATGCTGTTGGTGTCCTCGATGGGCGGCGTACCGTAGCCCGAGGTCAACAGGGACAGCGTGGCGCCATCGTTGTCGATGGTGATATCGAAGGCATCCACGGCGTTCGAGGTCTGTGGGGTGGCGGCCACCGTGAGGTAGGCGTAACGGTCGGCCTTGCCCGATTCCCACCAGGCGAACTGACCGCTGGGCTTGCTGCAACCGTCGTAACCCTTGCTGCAGTTTGCGTAGGCATTGAGGGTGAACGTGTTGCTGCCCGAGGCGACCCAGGGCTCGGAGACGGCGTCA
>JANTGX010000030.1 GCA_024762755.1 Gammaproteobacteria bacterium | reverse complement strand
TCCTGCTGCTGAGACGCCGCCGGCACTACGACTACAACCTGGCGGTGATCGGCGGAGGGGCGGCGGGGCTGGTCTCCGCCTATATCGCGGCCACCGTGCGGGCGCGGGTGATCCTGATCGAGAAGGGCCCCATGGGCGGCGACTGCCTCAATACCGGCTGCGTGCCGAGTAAGGCCCTGCTGCGTTCGGCGCAGGTACTGCAACTGGCCCGCCGCGGCGAAGAGTTCGGCCTGCAGACGGGTCAACCATCGGCCGATTTTGCGGCGGTGATGGCGCGGGTGCAGCGGGTCATCGCGCGCGTCGCCCCCCACGACTCCGCCGAACGCTATCGCGGCCTCGGCGTGGAGGTCGCGCAGGCACGGGCCCGGCTGCTGGATGCACACACCCTCGAGCTGGACGGTCGACGGATCAGCGCGCGCAAGGTCATCGTCGCCACCGGCGCGCGGCCCGTGCTGCCCCCCATCCCCGGTATCGAGGCGGTGCAGCCGCTGACCTCGGACACGGTGTGGGGACTGCGTGAACGGCCCCGGCGACTGCTGGTGCTGGGTGGCGGCCCCATCGGCTGCGAGCTGGCGCAGGCCTTCCAGCGCCTGGGCAGCGCGGTGACCCTGGTACAGCGCGGGCCGCGTCTGCTCCCACGCGAAGACGCCGCGGTGGGCGCGCAGGTCGCCGCCCGCCTGGCGGCCGAGGGCCTGCGCGTGCTCACCGGCCACAGCGCGCAGTGCTTCGAGGCGGGAGAGAGTGAGCACACACTGATCTGCACGCACGCTGATGGCGAGGTGCGCATTGCCTTCGACCGCGTGCTGGTGGCCCTCGGCCGACGCGCCAATACCGAAGGTCTGGGGCTGGAGGAACTGGGGATCACCACCGACGCGGGCGGCCGCCTGCCGGCCGACGGCCTACTGCGCACCAGCCACCCCGACGTCTACGTCTGCGGCGACGTCACCGGCCCCTATCAGTTCACCCACACCGCGGCTCACCAGGCCTGGTACGCCGCGGTGAATGCCCTGTTCGCACCGTTCGCCCGCTTCCGCGTCGACTATCGCGTCATTCCCTGGGCCACCTACACCGACCCCGAGGTGGCGCGGGTCGGACTCAACCGGCAAGAGGCCGAGGCACAGGGCATCGCCCACGAGGTCACCACCTTCGGCCTGGAGGAACTGGACCGTGCCATCACCGAGGGCGAGGCCGATGGCTTCGTCTCGGTGCTCACGCCACCGGGCAGTGATCGCATCCTCGGGGTCACCATCGTCGGCGCCCACGCCAGCGAAATGCTCGCCGAGTTCGTCCTCGCCATGCGTCACGGCCTCGGCCTGAAGAAGATCCTCGCCACCATCCACGTCTACCCGACCCTCAACGAGGCCAACAAATACGTCGCCGGCGAATGGCGCCGACGCCACGCCCCCGAGGGCCTGCTGCGCGGCCTGGCGCGCTTCCACGCCTGGCGCCGCGGCTGATACACTGACCCGCCCACGACCCGCCTTCCGCCGTATGACCGACACCCCCTTCTGGCAACGTAAACGCCTCGACGAGATGAGCCCCAGCGAGTGGGAGTCCCTCTGCGACCACTGCGGCAAGTGCTGCCTGCACAAGCTGGAAGACGCCGAGACCGGCGAGGTGTACTACTGCGACGTCCTCTGCCATCTGTTCGAGATGCAGACCTGCAGCTGCGGCGACTACCCCAACCGCGCCACCCGCGTACCCGCGTGCGCCGTCCTCACCGTGGACAACATCCCCCAGTTCGGCTGGATGCCCAAGACCTGCGCCTACCGCCGGCTCAGCGAGGGCCGCGGCCTGCCCGACTGGCACCCCCTGGTGAGCGGCGACCCGGCCTCGGTGGCGCGCGCCGGCCACTCGGTGCGCAGCCGCGCCAGCCTGGCCGACAACGATACCGACCTCGAGCAACACGTCACCGACTGGGACCTCTGAGCGGCGGGCAGGGGCGACCATGCCCCTTTGGCCCGCCTGGCAACAGGGACCAACGAACGGCGGCCGCACGCTGCCGGCATTCAGTCGCCCAGCTTGGCGAGATCCTCGTGAATGCGTGCCTCGATCTGCTTGCGCAGCGGGCGCAGCGCCAGCCCCAAGTCGATAGCGATCAACAACTGGTGAGGCTGGATCTCCACGCTTCCCTTGGCGCCGCGACGCTCGAAATAGAGCGTGTTCCCTTGCCAGTGATATTTGGCATCCAGCCTCTCGGCCAGATCCTGCACCAGCGCCTCGGCCCGACGCCGGGCCTCCGTTTCCCCCCAAGGGTGTGCATAGGAAATCTGAATATGTGCCATAGCGATCCTTCCCGCTGAATGTCGAAAACGGCGCCACGCCACTTGGCCGGCACCCGCGGCGGATCATTTGCCATCGGCGCGTTCTTTTCAATAGCGCCGACGATCCGGCGAAGGTATTCGCCTTCACGGCCGCGGTCAGAAAGGATTCACCCCCCCTGCCGCAGCATGGAAAACTCGCGCCCAGAACCTGTTATGTGCGGATAAAAAGAATTTGTGTTCCAAGCCGAAACGGGCTGCTACTCTGCCTGCCACACGAGCGCTAAGGAGGGAATATGGCCGAGCAAGACCCAAACCCCGAACAGGAAAGACCGGTGCGCGAGATTCGCATCAACCCCATCGTCCCCAGCCAGTCGGTGCTGGTGGCCACGGCACGCGGCATGCGTCCCAAGCAGGCCGAACAGGCGGCGCCGCGCGATACCCGCGTGAGGGTCGACACCTGCCCCTTCTGTCCCGGCAACGAGCACATGACCCCGCCCGAGATCGCCGCCTATCCCGATCATGAGCATTGGGAGATCCGCATCGTCGAGAATCTCTATCCGGTGCTGGGTGACGACCGGCAGAACCCCAGCTTCTCCTTCGGCCTGCAGCAGACCATCGACGGCTACGGCCGCCACGAGGTGATCATCGACCACAACCACCACGGCATCAGCCTGCACGAGATGAGCGTGGATCACCTGGCCATGTTGTTCGGTGCCTATCGGGAACGCATGGCGCAGCTGTATGACGCCGACGACCGCCTGCGCTATGTCTTGGTGTTCAAGAATTTCGGTCCCGCCGCCGGTGGCAGCATCCCGCACACCCACAGCCAGATCATCGCCATGCCGGTGGTGCCCGACAATGTGCAGGCCGAGGTAGAGGCCAGTCATCGCCATTATGAGAAACACCACAGCTGCATCTTCTGCGCCCTCATCGACGAGGCGCTGACCTTCGAGGCCACCATCTACGATCGCGAGTCGGGCGAGATACGTCGCAAGTTGGATGTGGGTCAATATGTCATCGAACGCGGCGAGCGTTTCATCGCCATCAAGCCCTTCGCCAGTCGCTATGAGTGGGAGGTGCACATTCTTCCCCTGCGTCATCAGGCCGACTTCCGCGCCGCCACGGCCGAGGACCTGGCCGATCTCGGCCGCGTACTCAAGCGCACCATGAGCCGTCTGGAGGCGGTACTCGGTGGCGTGCAATACAACTATTTCCTGCACTCCCTGCCGCCCCACGAGGAGGCGCCCGGCAGCCAGGAGAGTTTTCATTGGCACCTGGAGATCTGCCCGCGCACCAGCATCCCCACGGGCTTCGAACTGGGTGCTGGCCTGTTCGTCAACACCATCAGCCCGGAGGAGGCCGCCGAGCGCCTGCGTGCCGTTGAACTGGATGAGGACTGAGCGAATCCCGCCTTCGACCCATTTCTGTCATTCCTGTCAGACTGGGTGTTCGGCGCGCTTGCACGAGAAAAATTCAGGCCGCGTTCAGCCCGATTCCGCAAGATGTCTGTCGGGCATTCGCCGCCGCACTCCCTCGGTGCGTGATTGATCTCTGAGGAAATTCGTCTACTTTGAAGACAGACGAATCGGTTGCCCAAGTCCGTCGTCGAAGTGCGGCGGCAACAAGACTCTGGCGCATGAGAGACGCCGAGTTTTTTATTATTTCTGTTGAACGACCATGGACCGAACTTGATGGTGCTGTTTCACCTAAAGCAGATGCTGCATTCCCTGCACCAGGCCACCCAAGGCCTGGGCACTGCTGGTTTCCCTGCCTTTGCCATCCTTCTCCCCTCGCCTGAGCGGTCCTCCGAATTCTTGACCAACCCCTTTTCTGCCCCATTCCCTTTTTTCTCCAACACCCTTACCAATATCGAAACAAGACGAAGAGACAGACCCGCGCAAAACGCTGGCTACTACGCTTTGCTCAGATAGACAAAGACGACATCGACCGAATTTCGTAGCACCCCCGAGGGCACCGGTGCGCCCTTCGGGATAAAACAATCCACGCGACTAGCTGGGAGGTGACAATCGTGGAAACAACCGAGAAGTATCATTTTGAGGTAGTGAGGTGGTTTTCTGTAGCCGCCGTAATCTACCTGGTCGTCGGCACCCTGGTGGGTGTCTACGTCGCATCGGAACTGGCCTGGCCATTCCTCAATTTCGACATTCCCTATCTGACCTTCGGCCGCCTGCGGCCCTTGCATACCAATGCCGTCATCTTTGCCTTCGGTGGTTGCGTGCTCATGGCCACGGCCTATTACGTGGTGCAACGCACCTGTGCGGTCAAGCTGTGGAGCAACGGGCTGGCCTGGTTCACCTTCTGGGGCTGGAACCTGATCATCGTCGGCGCCGTCATCACCCTGCCCCTGGGCCTCACCCAGGGCAAGGAATATGCCGAGTTGGAGTGGCCCATCGATATCGCCATCGCCCTGGTCTGGGTGGCCTACACGGTCAACTTCGTCATGACCATCGCCAACCGTAAGAGCTCGCACATCTACGTGGCGAACTGGTTCTTCCTCGGCATGATGATCATGATCACCTACCTGCACGTGGTGAACAGCCTGGCCATCCCGGTGGGCATGTTCAAGTCCTACTCCATCTTCTCCGGCGTGCAGGACGCCATGATCCAGTGGTGGTGGGGGCACAACGCGGTGGGCTTCTATCTGACCGCCGGCTTCCTCGGCATCATGTACTACTTCGTGCCCAAGCAGGCCAACCGGCCCATCTTTTCCTACCGCCTCTCGGTGATCCATTTCTGGGCGCTGATGTTCGGTTATGTCTGGCTCGGCGCGCACCACTTGCAATACACCGCCCTGCCCGACTGGACCGGCTCCCTCGGTGCCGCCGTCTCCCTGGCCATGATCATCCCTTCCTGGGGTGGCGCGGTTAACGGCATGATGACCCTGAGCGGTGCCTGGGACAAACTGCGCACCGACTACGTGCTGCGCTTCCTCATCGCCTCGCTGGCCTTCTACGCCATGTCCACCTTCGAGGGGCCGGTGATGTCCATCAAGACCGTCAACGCCCTCTCCCACTACACCGACTGGACCATCGGTCACGTCCACTCCGGTGCCCTGGGTTGGGTCGGCATGGTGGCGGCCGGCGCGCTGTATCACCTGTTCACCCGCCTGTGGAAGACGGAGATGTACTCGCCAAAACTGGTCAACACCCACTTTTGGCTGGCCACCATCGGCACCGTCATCTACATCGTCGCCATGTGGATCTCCGGCATCATGCAGGGCCTGATGTGGCGCGACTACGACGAGTTCGGCACCCTGACCTATACCTTCGCCGAATCCGTCGCCGCCATGCACCCCTACTACGCCATGCGCGCCGTGGGTGGCTTCCTCTACATGCTGGGCGGCGTCGTCATGCTCTACAACGTGGTGATGACCATCCGTCAGGCAAGCACCAATCCGTCCGCCAGCGCCGAACCGGCCCGGGCCTAAGGGGAGATCACGACAATGGCTGACAAGATCTATTCGACCAAACTGCAGGACACCCTGGAGCGCAACATCTGGGCGCTCATCCTGATGGTGGCCTTCGTCCTCTCCATCGGCGGTATCGTCGAAATCGTGCCGCTGTTCTATCTGAAGAACACCTTCGAGCACACCAAGCACCCCGAGATCGTCTGGGACCGCAAGGATGGCCAGACCCTGGCCGACTGGCAGCCCGGCGACGGCATCCGCCCGTACACGGCGCTGGAACTGGCCGGACGCGATGTCTACGTGCGGGAAGGTTGCTATCTGTGCCATTCACAGATGGTGCGCCCCTTCCGTGACGAGAAGGAGCGCTACGGCCACTACTCGCTGGCCTCCGAGTCCATGTACGACCACCCCTTTCAGTGGGGCTCCAAGCGTACCGGGCCGGATCTCGCGCGCCTCGGTGGCAAGTACTCCGACATCTGGCACGTCAAGCACCTGATAGCGCCGCGCTCGGTGGTGCCCGAGTCGGTGATGCCCAACTACCCCTGGCTGGCAGAGAACCCCGTGGACAGCGATACCATCGCCGACCACATGCGCGGCATGCAGGCCCTGGGTGTGCCCTACACCGAGGCCGACATCGCCGCGGCCGCCGAATCGGTGACCGGCAAGACCGAAATGGACGCCATGGTGGCCTACCTGCAGGTCCTCGGCACCATGGCCAAACTCGACTACGGGGTGACCTATCGTGAATAGCATCGAAGCGTATTTCCACACCGACTGGGCCGCCATGACCCACAACGACTGGATCGGTCTGATCATGACCGTGGCCGCCTTCATCGCCATGATCGCCGTCTATGTATATGCACTGCATCCGTCCAACCGGGAGAAACTCGAGGCACAACGATTCATCCCCCTGGACGATGACCGTTTCGATTCGGAGGGCAAGCAATGAGCGACGACAAGAAAGGGCAGGTGACCGATACTGGCCATGTGTGGGATGGCAACCTGCGTGAACTGGCCAACGATCCGCCACGCTGGTGGATGATCAGCTTCTACGCCAGCCTCATCTGGGTGGCGGTCTATTTCATCCTCTATCCATCCATACCCACCCTGCACGGCTACACCAAGGGCATACTGGGTTGGACCCAGATAAAGGAATACAAAAAAGAGCTGCAGGAGATCGAAGAGATCCGTGCCCCCTATGAGAACAAGCTCAAGGGCATGACACCGGCGGCCGTACTCGCCGACCGGGAGCTGACCAGCTACACCATCAACGCCGCCAAGGTGTTGTTCGGTGATCGTTGTGCCGCCTGTCACGGTGCCGGTGGCGCGGGCAACCCGGGCTTTCCGGTGCTGGCCGACGACGACTGGCTCTATGGTGGCACCCTCGATGACATCCAGGAATCCATCACCAACGGCCGCCAGGGCATGATGCCCAGCTTCGGCAGCCAGCTGTCGGCCCAGGAGATCGATACGCTGACCGACTTCGTCCTCGCCCTCTCCCAGGGAAAGGGGGACAGCGTGCCCGCCGGCAAGGCCCTGTTCGACGAGGCCGGCTGCAGCGGCTGCCATGGTCCCGACGGCAAGGGTATGCACATGATGGGTTCGGCCAACCTGACCGATGGTATCTGGCGTTTCGTCGCCAAGGACCAGCGGGAAAGCGTGAAATACACCATCACCCATGGCGTCAACGATGGCAGTGACCCGAAGACCCGCCAGGCCATCATGCCCAGCTTCAAGGACAAACTGGCGCCCACCGACATCACCAAGCTCACCGTCTATGTACACGAGCTCGGGGGTGGTCAGTAACACTGTCATCATCCAGTACGGACGGCTGACTGGCCCTGGCGCCACTCAGCCGTCCACCACCGAGCAGCGAATCAACGAGGAGGACTCACCATGGACGCAGTCGCCATCGGCTCCATCGCCGCGGTCGCCCTGACCATCGTCGTCATCATTTTCATCGCCATCAAAGTGAAGCACCTCATGGACACCACCCACTCGGAAGACTGAAGACCGATAGAACGACCCAAGGCGCCGCTCCTTCGGCGCCACCGAATGCAACTCGACCGCCGTCTCTGCGGTCCTATACGGCATTTATCGATGCCGCGGAATTGCCTACGTGAGTACAGCCAAAGAAGAACTGGAACAAGAAGACTACGCGGAGATCTATCGCGAATTCGAGGCCCACATCAACACCGGGGGTGAGACCATCCACCCCAAACGCATGCCCGGCCGTTACCGCACCATCAAGAACTACACCATGCTGGTGTGGTTGGTGTTCTTTCTCGGCCCCTATCTGCGCTGGAACGGCCAGCAGGCCGTCCGCTTCGACATCCCCGCCCGCCAGTTCCACATCTTCGACATCACCATCCTGCCCCAGGACGTCTGGATGCTCGCCCTGGTGATGCTGTTCTTCGCCCTCATGCTGGCCGCCGTCACCTCCATCGCCGGGCGCGTCTTCTGCGGTTATTTCTGTTTCCAAACCGTCTGGACCGATGTCTTCATCTGGCTGGACGAGAAGTTCGAAGGCCCGCCACAGAAACGCCGCAAGCTGGACAAGGCGCCGCTGAGCTGGGAGAAGGTCCGCATCAAGCTGCCCAAGCATCTCATCTGGATCGCCATCGGCGTCTTGACCGGCATCAGCTTCACCCTCTGGTTCGCCGATGCGCCCACCCTGTGGCGTCAGTACCTGAGCCTGGAGGCGCCCCTGGTGGCTTGGGTGACGGTCGGCGTGTTCACCTTCTTCACCTACTTGTTTGCCGGCTTCATGCGCGAACAGGTGTGTTTCTGGCTCTGCCCCTATGCACGCATCCAGGGCGTGATGTACGACCGTGAGACGATCCTGCCGACCTACGATTTCCATCGCGGCGAACCGCGCGGAAAACTGAAGAAGAAGACCACCGAGAGCGGCGATAAACTCGGCGACTGCATCGATTGCCGCCAGTGCATCGCCGTCTGCCCCACCGGCATCGACATCCGTGACGGCCAGCAGGAAGGCTGCATCACCTGCGCCCTCTGTCTCGATGCCTGTGACGCCATCATGGACAAGATCGAGCGCCCCCGCGGCCTGATCCGTTATGCCTCCCTGGACGAGATGGAGGGCAAACCACCGGTGCCCCTGTATCGACGCCCGCGGGTGTTGGTCTACTTCGCCATCATGCTCGCCGCCATCGGCGGCATCGTCTATGGCCTCAGTCATCTGGGCAGCATCGAGCTGAAGGTCTTGCATGAGCGCCAGCCGTTGTTCGTCGTTCAGAGCGATGGCAGCATCCAAAACAAGTACATCCTCAAGATCCTCAACAAGACCGACAAGGCCATGGAGGTGCGCGTCAGCGCCAGCGGCCACCCCCGGCTCAAACTGATCGGCGCCGACGAGGCGTTCCCTGCAGCGCCGGGCCGGGTCACTGCCGATACCGTATTCGTGCGCATCCCCCGCGATGCCTTGAAGGGCGACAGCCTGCCCATTCTGTTCCGGGTTGAGGACAGCGCCGACCCGACGCACTATGCCGAGTACAAGAGCATGTTCTTCGGCCCTTCCCAGTAACCGCGACCACGGAGGCAACCCATGGCCATCACAGACACCTTCGCCCAACTGCGCCGGCGATACTCACAGGACAACCCACAGGCCCTGCGCAACCCCTGGATCATCGGCTGGCTCGGCATCATCGTCATGTTCCTCGCCTTCAATGCCGTGTTCATCTACCTGGCCATCACCACCAACCCGGGGCTGGTGACCGAGGACTACTACGAGAAAGGCCAGCAGTACGAACACAACGTACTCAAGCTCATGGCGGCACAGAAGGCCCTGCAATGGGAGACCAAGCTCGCCATCCCGGCGCAGATCGTCACCCGGCAAACCGGGGTCTACCGCTTCAGTGCCGTGGACGCCCGCGGCGTGCCCATCATTGATGCCGATGTTCAGCTGGTCGCCTACCGACCGTCGGATGCCGATGCCGATATCCTCGCGCCCATGAACCAAGTGGCCCCGGGTCAGTACGAGACCCGCCTCGCCCTGCCCCTGCCCGGCCTGTGGGACCTCAACATCACGGTGAAGAACGGCGACGACGAGTTCCACCTCTCCCACCGCATCTCCGCCACACGTTCCTAAGGCCTAAGGGGCGCCTGTAGCAGGCTGGTGCGCCGAGCCTCGGTGGATGGGCCAGGGAGACTCCATCCGCCTGTCGTCCAACGCCTGTCGCCCAACGCCTGCTGAGCCAACCCCGTAGCCCAACCCGGAGCCTGCCGCCCAGCGTGTCCCCCACCGTGCCTCAAACACCCAAGCCACTCACGCGCAGTGCCCCGCCCACCATCGGGGGTGGTGCGGAGCCGCAACCCGCCACTGCACCCGTCGCGGCCGCGGAAAAGGCCGACGCAGGCTGTTTCCACTGCGGCCTGCCGGTGGCCGAGAACGACGTGCACGAACAGACCATCGAGGGCGAGACCCGGCGCTTCTGCTGCCCCGCCTGCCAAATGGTCTGCAGCGCCATCTATGACGCCGGGCTCGAGGGTTTCTACCAACGCACGCCCGATGAGGCCCAATTGGCCCCGCCGCCCGAGGCACCCAAGGACCTGGCCCTATACGACCTCGACGAGGTCCAGGGGGAGTTCGTCGACGGCCTCGGCCGGGAGCGTGGCATCCACCTGCTGGTCGAGGGTATCCACTGTGCGGCCTGCGTATGGCTCATCGAGCGCTCCCTCGGCCAGCTGCCCGGGGTGCTCTCGGCCGCGGTCAACCTCTCCGGCAAACGCCTGCACCTGCGCTGGGACAACCAGCAGATCCGGCTCTCGCAGATCCTCGCCCACCTCGCCCGCATCGGCTATGCCGCCGTGCCCTATGACCCCGAATTGGCCGAGGGGCGCATCCAACGGCAGAACCGCCGCCTGTTGTTCCGCATGGCCTTCGCCGGCTTCGCCATGATGAACCTGATGTGGATCTCCATCGCCCTGTATGCCGGCGCCGATCGGGGCGAGTTCCGCCAGATGTTCCACTGGATCGGCTTCGGCCTCGCCACGCCCACCCTGTTCTATGCCGGCTGGCCCTTCCTCGCCGGCGCCTGGGCGGGTCTGCGACGCCTGCATCTGAGCATGGACCTGCCCATCGCCATCGGCGCCCTCACCACCTATGGCTATTCCTTGTACGTCACCGTCACCCAATCCGCCGTGGGCGAGGTCTACTACGACACGGTGGTCAACTTTCTCTTCGTCATCCTCGTCGGTCGCTACCTGGAGGCCATCAGCAAGCGCCAGGCGGTGTCCGCCACCCAGCGCCTGCTGGACCTGCAACCACGCGGGGCCACCGTGCTGCGCGACGGCGAGGAGGCGCTGCTGCCCATCCGCGCGGTGCAGCCGGGCGATACGGTTCTGATCCGCCCCGGCGACCACATCCCGGTGGACGGCGAGGTGTTGGACGGACGCAGCCAGGTGGACGAATCCCTGCTCAGCGGTGAATCCCGCCCGCAGGCCAAGGCCGCGGGGGACAAGGTCTCCGCCGGCACGGTGAACCTCGACAGTCCCCTCACCGTGCGCGTGCAGGGCACCCTGCGCAACACCGCCCTCGGCCGCATCATCCGCCTGGTGGAAGAGGCGCAGGCCTCCAAGGCCCCCATCCAGTGCACCGCCGACCGCATCGTGCCCTGGTTCGTCGCCACCACCCTGCTGCTGGCCAGTGTGACCTTCGCCTACTGGTACACCCACAGCCATTTCGAGCAGGCCCTGATGGCCGCCACGGCGGTACTCATCATCACCTGCCCCTGCGCCTTTGGCCTGGCCACCCCCATGGCCATCGCCGCCGCCGCCGGGCTCGGCGCGCGCCATGGCATCCTGATCAAGAACGGTGCGGTGCTGGAGAGTCTTTCGCACATCGACCACGTGGTCTTCGACAAGACCGGCACCCTCACCGAGGGTCGCATGCGGGTGGAGGCCGTGGAGACCCTGCCCTCGGTGGACAGTGACGCTCTGCTCGGCCGTGTAGCCGCCCTCGAGCAGTTCTCCGAACACAGCATCGCCCGCGCCATCCGCGACGAGGCCAAGTCCCGCGATCTGCCCCCGGCAACGGCCCAGGCGGTGGAGAACCGTCCCGGCTGCGGCCTGCAGGGCGAGGCCGACGGCCGGGCGCTCCGGGTGGGTACGCTCGACTGGCTGCAACGACACGGCATTCGCCCCGACGCGGGCCTGCTCGCGCGCGCCCACGACTGGGAGTCCCGCGCCGTGAGCTGCGTGCACATCGCCGAGGACGGCCGCCATTGCGGCCTCATCGCCATCGCCGACCGCCTGCGCGCCGACGCCCCTGAACTGGTGGACCGGCTGCGCGCCGACGGCATGCAGCTGACCCTGCTCTCCGGCGATCGCCGCGCCGTGGCCGAGGCCGTCGCTGAACGGCTCGGCGGACTGCGCGTGATGGCCGAGGTCCTGCCGGAGGACAAGGACCAGGTGATCCGCACCCTGCAGGCCGAGGGCCAGCGGGTGGCCATGGTGGGCGATGGCGTCAACGACGCCCCCGCCCTGATCCGCGCCGACGTGGGCATCGCCCTGGGTTCGGGCACCGACGTCTCCGGCGACAGTGCCGACATCGTGCTGATGAACGACGAGTTGTCGAAGGTGGGCCTGGCCATCGCCCTGTCGCGCCGCACCCTGCGGACCATCCGGCAGAACATCGGTATCTCCGTCACCTACAATCTGATCATGGTGCCGCTGGCCATGTCCGCCGTCATCACCCCCCTGGTGGCCGCCATCGCCATGCCCATCAGTTCGCTGCTGGTGATCGGCAACGCGGCCCGCATCCGTACCCTGTTCCGCCGCGCCTCAGGCCGCCGCGAACAACCAAGGAGCCTTACGACGTGGAAGTGATCTATGTATTGATCCCCGGCATGCTGTTTCTCGGCCTGATCATGGTCGGGGTCCTGGTGTGGGCGGTGAAGAACGGCCAGTACGACGACCTGGAGGGCGATGCCAGCCGGCTGCTGATGGACGAGGACGACGCACCGCCGGGCAAGCCGAAGTCCGACCGAGGCCGTGTGCCGGGCGGCGACCCGCGCAACTGGCCAGACGCCGACTGAGCGCAGCGCTGGTCCGAATTTGGTGGCTGCTCGCGCCTGGCGCTCAGCCCCCCGCGGCGGCCGCCCGCAGCGGTGCCGCCAGGGTGTCGAAGCGGGCCGGCGGCACGTACTGCAGCACCGCCCGGCCCTTGGCGTCGAGGGCGATGTCCAGGCCCAACGCCGGATACAGCCAGTGACGGGTACCGTTCTCCGGCTCGATGATGCGTTCGGCGGGCTCGCCGAAACGCTGCCGGATCAGTTCCTCGTCCAGCGTCGCGCGGGTGAGATAGGTGAGGCTGGCGACGGGCAGCCGGTAGACCCGCTGAAGGTCGGCCGAGGCCAGGGTCACCTTGTTGGTGCCGCTGCCCAGGGTGCTGATGCGCACGCCCCGGGCGAAGATCTCCGCCTGCTCCTCGGCCGGCACGGCCAGCACCAACACCATCTTGGCACTGAAGCCCCCCAGTACCACCTTGTCGAAATAGGCCTCGACGCGGTGTTCGCCGGTCGGCGTGACGAACAACGTCACCTCGGCGGCGCCGTTGAGGATCCGCTCCGCCTCCGCCAGCGTGGTCTCGCCCAGGGTGATGCCGAACACACGGGTGCCGCCCTCCGCCGTGTGCGCCACCTGCCAGGGCAAAAACTGCTCGTGCCCGCTCTCGGGCGGCGGCAGAAGTATGCCGATGAGGACGATCAGGGCGCTGCCGAAGAGCACGCCGAGGAAGATTTTCTTATCCATAGAACCGCAGACGTCTGGAGGGATGGGTAGAATGGCGCGATGCCATCGCCGCATTGTAACGGCCCACACCACGCGTGTCGCACCACCCGCCGGGGAGGCCGGCGGCTATGACCCTCGTCTCGGTCAGGGTGGGAGGGGAGAGATGCTGACCACCCACACACCGGCGCAGCAGATCGCCCCCAAACCCGACCGGCAACCAACCCCCTACTGAGAACGCCATGAACGATCCCGTGATCACCCTCGGCTCCGCCTTTCTCATTGGTCTCCTCGGTGGCGCCCACTGCATCGGCATGTGTGGAGGGGTGATGAACGCCCTCAGCTTCGCCCTGCCGGAACAACGGCGTGGACCCCTGCGCGCCCTGCCCACGTTGTTGCTCTACAACCTCGGCCGCATCGCCAGCTACAGCGTGGCCGGCGCCCTGGTGGGCGGCCTGGGCATGCTGTTGCAGGGACCGGTGGGGATCCTCGGCCCGGGGCTGCGCATCTTCGCCGGGCTGATGCTGGTGGCCATGGGCCTCTACCTGGCCGGCTGGTGGCGCGGCCTGGCCCACCTCGAACGGCTCGGCGGCCACCTCTGGCGCCGCCTGCAACCCCTCGGCAATCGCCTCATGCCGGTGCGTCATCCCGGCCAGGCCCTGCTCCTCGGCGCCCTCTGGGGCTGGCTGCCCTGCGGTCTCACCTACAGCACACTGACCCTCGCCGGTGCCCTGGGCGACTGGCGCCAGGCGGCCCTGGTGATGGCCGCCTTCGGCCTCGGCACCCTGCCGGTGATGCTCGCCAGCGGCGCCTTCGCCCAGCAACTCAAGGGCTGGATCCAGCGTCGCGGCGTGCGCAGCCTGGCGGCCCTGATGGTCATCGGTTTCGGCCTGTGGACGCTCTATTCGCCCCTCGCCCACCGCCTCGCCAGCCACACCATGGTGCCCACCGCCCAGCACCACTGAGCCATCTCGAGCACCGGCGCGATGGCACGGCCCTGGAACCAGGCCCTGGAACCAGGAGACGGGCCAGACCACTCCCGGGCCTGTGACGTCCCGCCCGGCCGCCCTCTTGGGAGTCTGTCGAGTTTAGGCGATCGTCGCGAGGGAAAGCCATTTCCGCAGCAGATCAGCCCTAAATCCGACAGACTCCTGGGGCTATAATGCGCGGCCCAGCCACAGTGATTCC
>JANTGX010000029.1 GCA_024762755.1 Gammaproteobacteria bacterium | reverse complement strand
TCCACACCGATCTCGCGCAGCACTGCCAGGGAGGCATCGCGCATGATCTGATATTCCTTGTCCGTCAGGGTCTGTGCCGGCGCCACGGTGATGGAGTCGCCGGTGTGGATACCCATGGGATCTAAGTTTTCGATGGAGCAGACGATGATGCAGTTGTCCTTGTGGTCGCGCACCACCTCCATCTCGTATTCCTTCCAGCCGAGGATGGATTCCTCGATGAGCAGCTCGTTGGTCGGCGACAGATCCAGGCCGCGCTCACAGATCTCGACGAACTCCTCCTTGTTGTAGGCAATGCCGCCGCCCGAACCGCCCATGGTGAAGGAAGGCCGGATGATGGTGGGAAAACCCACCTGTGCCTGCACCTGCAGGGCCTCTTCCATGCTGTGCGCAACGGCGGACTTGGGCATGTCGAGGCCGATCTTGAGCATCGCCTGCCGGAAGCGTTCCCGATCCTCGGCCTTGTCGATGGCGTCACGGGTGGCGCCGATCATCTCCACGCCATACTTCTCGAGCACGCCCTCGCGGGCCAGGTCGAGGGCGCAATTGAGGGCCGTCTGCCCGCCCATGGTGGGCAGGATGGCATCCGGACGCTCACGCTCGATGATTCTGGCCACCACCTCCCAGCAGATGGGCTCGATGTAGGTGGCATCGGCCATCTCTGGATCGGTCATGATGGTGGCGGGATTGGAGTTCACCAAGATGACACGGTAGCCCTCCTCGCGCAGCGCCTTACAGGCCTGAGCGCCGGAGTAGTCGAACTCACAGGCCTGGCCGATGACGATGGGGCCGGCGCCGATGATGAGGATGCTCTTAATGTCGGTTCTTTTTGGCATAGCGGTCTCAGTGCTGAGACGCAAAGGCGCAAAGAGGCGGAGAATCCGTCGGCGAGAAGCGACGGCCTCACCACCCGCCTCTGCGGCTTGGCGCCTTTGCGTTAGATTTTGGCCTTTTCCATCAAGCTGACGAAACGGTCGAACAAGGGTGCTGCATCATGCGGCCCTGGGCTGGCCTCGGGGTGGCCCTGAAAGCTGAAGGCCGGCTTGTCGGTGCGTTCCACACCCTGTAAAGAGCCGTCGAACAAGGATTTATGCGTGGTGCGCAGGTTGTCGGGCAGACAGCGGTCATCCACCGCAAAACCATGGTTCTGGCTGGTGATCATCACCCGTCCGCTGGCCAGGTCCTGCACCGGATGGTTGGCACCGTGGTGGCCGAATTTCATCTTCACCGTTTTCGCCCCACTGGCCAGGGCCAACAACTGGTGGCCGAGGCAGATGCCGAACACCGGCAGTTCGGTCTGCAGGATCTCTCCGATGGCTTCGAGGGCGTAATCGCAGGGCTCGGGGTCACCCGGGCCGTTGGAGAGGAACACGCCGTCGGGCTTGAGCGCCAATACCTCGTGCGCCGGAGTCAGCGCCGGCACCACGGTGATGTGACAACCCCGATCAACCAACATACGCAGGATGTTGCGTTTGACGCCGTAGTCATAGGCCACCACGTGCCAGGGCAGTTTCTCGTCGATAGGGTGTGGCGCCTTGGGCAGGCCCGCCTCCAGGGTCCAGCTGCCCTGTGCCCACTCATAGGGAAGGTGAGTGGTGACCTCCTTGGCCAGATCCATGCCCTTGAGTCCGGGAAAGGCTCGCGCGGCCTCGATGGCCGCCTGGGTGTCGATGGCATCACCGGCCATGATGCAGCCGGCCTGGGCCCCCTTCTCGCGCAGCAGACGGGTCAACCGGCGGGTGTCGATATCTGCGATGGCAACCACATCGTGCTCTCGCAGATAGTCTTCCAGGGGCGCTTCGCAACGCCAGTTGCTGGCCAGCAGGGGCAGGTCGCGGATCACCAGGCCGCTGGCCCAGACTTTGCCGGACTCTTCGTCCTCGTGATTGCAACCGACATTTCCAATATGAGGGTAGGTCAGAGTGACGATCTGCCGGCAATAGGAGGGATCCGTGAGGATCTCCTGATAGCCGGTCATGGCCGTATTGAAGACCACCTCGCCGGAAGTCTGACCGTCCACGCCGATGGACTCACCCCAGAAGAGTGTGCCATCCGCAAGGGCCAATAATGCCGGTTTTCTCAATCTGACCTCCACCTGGATGACGCCTGTAGATGTGCAAAGCGGGAGGGACGATGAACCGTCCCTCCCGCTTGCGTTCGATGCTGTACTGAACCGGCCCAGTTTACTCGATTTAGCCCCGAATCGTCTAGATGCCGGGCACCGGATCCAGCGCCCGAACGGCGCCTGCCGACCATCGAGTAGACAACCGGCTCACTTGAGGTCCAGCACGTCTTGCATGTCATAGAAACCGGCCGGCCGTTCGGCCAACCACTGTGCCGCACGCACGGCCCCCTTGGCAAAGGTCATGCGCGAAGAGGCCTTGTGGGTGATCTCCACCCGCTCACCGATATCGGCAAACATCACCGTGTGCTCGCCGACGATGTCGCCGGCTCGGATGGTTTCGAAGCCGATGGTCTGACGGTCTCGCTCGCCGGTTCGGCCCTGGCGCCCGTACACGGCACAGGTCTTGAGATCACGTCCCAGGGTCTCCGCCACCACCTCACCCATGCGCAGGGCAGTACCGGAGGGGGCATCCACCTTGTGCCGATGATGGGCCTCGATGATCTCGATATCCACCTCGTTGCCCAGCACCTGTGCGGCCATCTGCAGAAGTTTCAGACAGAGATTGACGCCGACACTCATGTTCGGCGCGAAGACGATAGGAATCTCGGCCGCTGCCGCCTCCAGGGCGGCCTTCTGCTCTTCCGTCAGGCCGGTGGTGCCGATGACCATGGCCGCACCGCGTGTGCGGCAGGCGGCGAGGTTCTCCATGGTCACTTCTGGCAGGGTGAAATCGATGAGCACATCAAAGGCGGGGGCCTCGTCCACGCCTCCCGAAAGGGCAACACCCAGGCCGCCGACACCCGCCAGTTCGCCGGCATCCGCACCCAGCAGTGTACTGGCGGGATGTTCGATGGCCGCCGCCACCGCGACGCCCTCGGTCTCCTGCGCCGCCTGGATGAGGGCCTTGCCCATGCGCCCAGCCGCACCGGCTATGGCGAGTCTGATGGTGTCTCCCATTGATGCCTCTCCTCATGTCTGTCAAGCGCAGCGGCCGAGACCGATCGCCACACAAAGAAAGGCCGCCTGCGAATGAGGCGGCCTGCCGGATGAGTCTATCACCCACGACAACCGGTCTAGTAGATGGGCTGTCTCTCGATGCTGGTCAACGGCCAGCGCCCAGTGTCACGCCTCGGGCGACGAGGCGCACACCTCTCTCGAAGCAACGCAGCCTACCAACTGATGTAGGCGTAACCGTCTTCCTGTAGCGTCATGAGATCGTCCGCACCGACCTCCACCACCTTGGCCCAGGGCAGCATGTCCTTGTCCGTCCAGTGCAGCGACTTCATGGTATTGCCGCAGGCATGAAACTCCACACCATACTGGCTCAGGCTGGAAACCCGCTCGCGGATCTCCTGGGGTACGGGTCGCTTGGGTTGCTTTGCCAGGATATGCAGGCCCGGACCAATGGCCACCACCACGATATGGATATTGTCCCCGTATTTTCGCAGCATGGCGCCAACGGAGAAGAGGATCGCCTTTTGATAGGCCTCGTCTGCCTTGTTGAACTGATAGACCAGCTTGTGATCGGGCGGATCACCAGGGAAGCGCAACTCGCCCTCCTCCGCCGTTGACGGCAGAGAAAAGAGCAGCAGTGCCAGACACAGCACACCCATGCCCCAGCGCAGGCGGGAGCGTCGATCAAAGCCGATCATCACACCACCGATATGCCACATTGCTGTGTCCTCTAATTGTCGAATGCCACGTCACGATCTTTGGGAGTCAAAGATAAATTGTCTCCGCTCACCCAGCATCGATCAGTGACTCTTTGACTTGATGTCGTCGATGAACTTTTTAACGCCATCCAACCAGGAATGCTCCTTTGGCCGATGGGTATTGCCCGCCGAGGTACTGGCCTCGAATTCGCGCAGCAATTCCTTCTGCTTGCTGTTCAGATTCACCGGCGTCTCGATAATTACACGACAGATCAGGTCGCCCACCGGCCCACCGCGCACCGATTTTACCCCCTTGCCGCGGAGCTTGAACAACTTGCCGCTCTGCGTCTCGGCTGGGATCTTCAGTTTCACTCGGCCATCGAGGGTCGGTACATCCAGTTCACCGCCCAACGCCGCCGTGACAAAGCTGATGGGCACCTCGCAATAGAGATTGTTCTCGTCGCGAGTGAAGATGGGATGCTCCTTGACACTGATCTGCACATACAGATCCCCAGGCGGCGCGCCGCGCTCTCCGGCCTCGCCTTCGCCACTGAGACGAATGCGGTCACCGTTGTCCACCCCCGCCGGCACCTTCACGGAGAGGGTCTTCTCCTCTTCCACCCGGCCCTGGCCGTGACAGGCGGGGCAAGGCTCCTTAATGATCTGGCCACTGCCGTGACAGGCCGGGCAGGTCTGCTGCAGGGAGAAGAAGCCCTGTTGCATCCGCACCTGGCCAACTCCACCGCATGTGGGACAGGTGACTGGCGAGGTCCCCTTCTTGGCCCCGGTGCCATTGCAAACGGTACAAGGCACCGAGGTGGGCACACGGATCTTCACCGTGGTTCCACGCACGGCCTCCTCCAGGCTGAGCTCGAGGTGGTAGCGGAGATCGGCGCCGCGTTGGGCGCGATGGCCGCCGCCTCGACCACCACCGCCACCAAAGATATCGCCAAAGACATCGCCGAAGATGTCACTGAAGCTGGCGCCACCGGGGCCACCACCTCCCCCGCCCATGGCACCCTCGACGCCGGCGTGACCAAACTGGTCGTAGGCTGCCCGCTTCTGTGGATCGGAGAGGACATCGTAGGCCTCACGGGCCTCCCTGAACTTGACCTCGGCCTCGGCGTCGTCGGGGTTGCGGTCAGGATGGTATTTCATGGCCAGTCGCTTGAAGGCCTTTTTGATCTCTGCCTCGCTGGCGTTGCGTTCGACACCCAGAACTACGTAGAAATCTAACTTTGACATATAGTTATAATACAGCCACTTAGGGCCGTTTCCTGAATTTTCACCTTAAACGAATCGACGCGACAGCCGGGTTTACCCGCCTGCCGCGTCGTGTCTTTCATCGATCTATTAACGGCCGGAATAGCCGTTTGCCGATTACTTTTTGTCGTCGTCCTTCACTTCTTCGAACTCGGCGTCGACGACGTCGTCTCCACCCGCGGCAGACTGGCCACCACCTTCGGCGGTACCGCCGGCCGCCTGGGCGCCTTCTGCACCCTGCTGGGCATAGACGCGCTCGGCCATCTTGCTGGAGGCCTCGACGAGCGCCTGGGTCTTGGCCTCGATAGCCGCCTTGTCATCACCCTTGATGGCCTCCTCGAGGGCACTGATGGCGGACTCGATGCTCTCCTTCTCACCGGCCTCGAGCTTGTCACCCAGCTCTTCCATGGACTTGCGCGTCGCATGGATCAGGTTCTCGGCTTGGTTACGGGCCTCCACCAGCTCGTGGAACTTGGCATCCTCCGCCGCGTGGGCCTCGGCGTCCTTGACCATCTTCTCGATCTCTTCCTCGGACAGGCCACTGGAGGCCTTGATGACGATGGATTGCTCCTTGCCCGAAGCCTTGTCTTTGGCCGAGACATTGAGGATGCCGTTGGCGTCGATATCGAAGGTCACTTCGATCTGCGGAACACCGCGTGGTGCCGGCGGGATATCGCTGAGATCGAAGCGGCCGAGGGACTTGTTGGCCGCCGCGATCTCGCGCTCACCCTGCAGGACGTGCACGGTGACCGCCGTCTGATTGTCTTCCGCCGTGGAGAACACCTGCTGCGCCTTGGTCGGGATGGTGGTGTTCTTCTCGATGAGCTTGGTCATCACCCCACCCATGGTCTCGATACCGAGGGACAGCGGCGTGACGTCGAGCAAGAGCACGTCTTTGACATCACCGGAGAGGACGCCGGCCTGGATCGCTGCACCGACGGCCACGGCCTCATCCGGATTGACGTCTTTGCGCGGCTCCTTGCCGAAGAATGCCTCGACCTTTTCCTGCACTTTGGGCATACGGGTCTGACCACCGACCAGGATGACGTCATCCACTTCAGAGGCCGACAGTCCGGCATCCTTCAGGGCCAGCTTGCAAGGCTCCATGGAACGCTCGATGAGGTCTTCCACCAACGACTCCAACTTGGAGCGGGTCAGCTTGATGTTCAAATGCTTGGGACCGCTGGCATCGGCCGTGATGTAAGGCAGATTGAGGTCTGTCTGCTGGGTCGAAGAGAGCTCGATCTTGGCCTTCTCGGCGGCCTCCTTGAGACGCTGCAGGGCCAACGGATCGTTGCGCAGGTCGATGCCCTGATCCTTCTTGAATTCGTCCACCAGGTAGTCGATGAGTCGCTGATCGAAGTCTTCGCCACCAAGGAAGGTGTCGCCGTTGGTGGACAGCACCTCCACTTGGTGCTCGCCATCGATATCGGCGATCTCGATGATGGAGATATCGAAGGTACCGCCACCCAGGTCGTAGACGGCGATCTTGCGATCACCTTCCTTTTTGTCCATGCCGAAGGCCAGGGCCGCGGCAGTGGGCTCATTGATGATGCGCTTGACCTCGAGGCCGGCGATCTTGCCCGCGTCCTTGGTGGCCTGGCGCTGAGAATCGTTGAAGTAGGCCGGTACGGTGATGACCGCCTCGCTCACTTCCTCACCGAGATAGTCCTCGGCGGTCTTCTTCATCTTCTGCAGGATGCGCGCAGAGACTTCCTGAGGCGCCATCTTCTTGCCGTTGACTTCCACCCAGGCATCGCCGTTGTCGGCCGCTACGATCTTGTAGGGCACCAAGTCGATGTCCTTCTGCACCTCGTCATCGGTGAATTTTCGGCCGATCAGACGCTTGATGGCAAAGAGGGTATTGGCCGGGTTGGTCACGGCCTGGCGTTTGGCCGGCGCGCCGACGATGACCTCGCCGTCGTCGGTAAAGGCCACCACGGAAGGCGTCGTGCGATCGCCTTCTGCATTTTCGATGACCCGGGCCTTACCGCCTTCCATCACTGCTACGCAGGAATTGGTGGTACCCAGGTCGATGCCGATTGTTTTTCCCATGGTCTTGTTCTCCAAATGTGATGTTTGTACAAAATGCTATGAAATCTGTCTGTTGCATGGGGATGTAAGGGTGATCCCCTACTTTTCAAGGCCTGATCAACTTTTTGCCTTCGATACCACCACCATCGCGGGGCGGATCAGGCGGTCGTTCAGTAGATAGCCCTTCTGCATCACCGCCATGACGGTATTCGGGGGATACTCGTCCGTCTCCTGCATACTCATGGCCTGATGCAGCTCGGGATCGAAGGGCTGACCCTGCGGATCGATCTCCTTGATGCCAAACTTCTCCATGGCGTTGGTCAGCATCTTCAGGGTCAGCTCGGTCCCCTCACGCAGCTGCTTCACTGCCTCTTCGGCCGTGGCCTCGTCACTGGCGGCGGCCAGCCCCATCTCGAGGCTGTCCTTTACCGGCAACAACTCCAGGGCAAATTTCTCCAAGGCATATTTATGCGCGCTCTCCACGTCCTGCTTGGCGCGGCGACGCAGATTGTCCAGCTCCGCATTGGCGCGCAGCAACTGCTCCCAATGCTCATCGGCCTTGGCGCGCGCATCTTCGAGCATCAGCGTCAGCTCCTCGTGACCGGCCGGCTGCCCTCCTTGCTCCTCTGTCGGGGCTTGTTCCGACGTCTGCTGGACGGCATCTTCCTTCTCATTGCTCATGGGTTGTGTCTCTCCACGGTATTCGCGTTGAATGCTTGCCGGCCTGGCCGGCGGTTCAGGCCAGATATTGGGTTCAATGGCGTTGTTTCAAGACACTGCCGAGCAATTTGGCGGTGACATCCACCAGAGGAATCACCCGGTCGTAGGCCATGCGTGTGGGGCCGATGACGCCGAGCACACCGAGCACGTCGTCGTCGGCGCCATAGGTGGCGGTCACTACACTGCAGCTGTCCAATGCCTGATAGCCGGACTCCTGACCAATGAAGATCTGCACGCCGCGCGCCTGCAGGGATTTATCCAGCAGGTCGAGGATGGTGCGTTTCTCGTTGAAGGCCTCGAACAACTGGCGCAGTCGCGCCACATCTGCCATCTCCTCGTAGTTCATCAAGTTGGTCTCACCGGCGAGGATGTAGTCCTGATCTGGCTGCGAATCGGCCTCGAAGACCTGCTCGGCCATGCTGACCGCCTCGCGCATAAGACGGTCGATGTCCTCGCGTGCACCCTGCATGGCGCTGAGCAGTTCATGCCGAACCACGCTCAATGAACGCCCCTTGAACTGGGCATTCAGGTAGTTGGCAATGCGCTCCAACTCGGAGCGGCCATAGGGGCGTGTGGTATGGATGATACGGTTCTGCACGTCGTAATCGCCGAGCACCAACACCGCCAGCACACGTCCCTCGGTGAGGGGCAGGAATTCGATGCGCCGCAGGGAGGTCTGTTGCTGATACGGCAACATCACCACCCCTGCCATGCGGGAGAGCGAGGAGAGCATGCTGGAGGCGCTCTCCACCAGAGCGTCCATGTCCTCATCGCCTTCCAACTGGTCGGCGATATTGCGTACCTCGGGCGACGTGAGCGGCTTGACCGAGACCAGGTTGTCGATGAACAGGCGGTAACCCTGCTCGGTGGGCACGCGTCCGGCCGAGGTGTGTGGCGAATGCACCAGGCCCAAACGCTCCAGATCGGCCACCACGTTACGCACGGTGGCCGGGCTGATATCCAGGCCGGATTCCTCCAGCAGGGTCTTGGAGCCCACTGGCTGCCCATCGCGGATATAGCGCTCGATCAGCGCCTTGAGCAGACAGCGGGCTCGCTCATTGATGGTTGATTCATTCATAGCACTTCAATAACAATGGGTTGCGAGCAACATTTGATCTTATTGCGGAGATGAAGCGAGCAAGTGTCGGCCATCCCTTTCGCACCTAAAGCGGCGCCACCAGGACGCTACTTTAGCACCCCGCGGGGCCGAGTGCTAAGCCCTTGCTGTGCCGGTTGTCGCCGCCACCTGGCGTCGTCCGTGCCGGCGATTGGAGCGTGCGAGGCGGCATGCTAAGGTGCGCCGTCCACACGAGAATCCGTCATGACAGAGTCCAACCCAACCCGCCCCTTCAACGTCGTCGGCATCATCGGCAAGCACGGTGCCTCCACCGCCGGCAACACGGTAAAGGAACTCATCGACATCCTGCAGACCTTTGGTGTCGAGATCCTCATCGATCGCGCCTCGGTGACCATGAACGACGGCATGGGTCGACTGGCCAGCCCCGTCGACCGCTGCGAACTCGGAGAGCGGGCCGACCTGGCCATCGTCGTCGGTGGCGATGGCACGCTGCTCAATGCCGCGCGCAGCCTGGTGGACTACGACGTTCCCCTGCTCGGCATCAACCTCGGCCGCCTCGGCTTTCTCACCGACATCCCGCCCAGTGAGATGCGCCAGGATCTGCAGGAGATCTTTGCCGGCAAATTCCACGAAGAATCGCGAACCCTGTTGCATGGCCAAGTCCTGCGTGAGGGAGAGCGGGTCAGTGACAGCACCGCCTTCAACGACGTGGTGGTACACAAGTTCAACGTGGCACGCATGATCGAATACGAGACCTTCATCGACGGCCAGTTCGTCAACACCACGCGTTCCGACGGCCTCATCGTCTCCACCCCCACCGGCTCCACGGCGTATGCCCTGTCCAGCGGCGGCCCCATCGTCCACCCGGCCTTAAACGCCCTGCTATTGGTCCCCGTCTGCCCCCACACCATGAGCTACCGGCCCATCGTGGTCGATGGCAACAGCCGGGTGGAGATCGTCGTGCACAACCTCGACCAGACCAGCGCCCAGGTCACCTGCGATGGCCAGACCAGCCTCTCCCTGATCGCCGGCGACCGCGTCATCGTGGAGAAGAAACCCCGCCCCATCCGCCTCATTCACCCCCATCGCTACAACTACTTCCGCATCCTGCGGGCCAAGCTGCACTGGGGCAAACGCCTCTAATCAAGACTATGTTGCGTACCATCCACATCCGTCACCTTGCCGTCGTCGACGAACTGAATCTCGAGCTCGACCGCGGCATGACCGTGCTGACCGGTGAGACCGGCGCCGGAAAATCCATCCTCCTCGACGCCCTCGGCCTGGCCCTCGGCGATCGCGCCGACAGCGGCGTCATTCGCAGCGGCGCCGACCGGGCCGAGATCGGCGCCGAATTCCTCATCGACGAGCGGGACGACGCTGCCCAGTGGCTGCGAGAACACGACCTCGACGACGAGGGCCAGTGCCTGCTGCGCCGTACCGTCGGCCGGGATGGACGCTCCCGCGGCTTTATCAATGGCCGGCCGGTACCCATGCAGTCGCTGCGCGAACTGGGCGAACGCCTGGTGGACATCCACGGCCAGCATGCCCATCAATCCCTGCTGCGCAGCGGGGCCCAGCGCGAGGCCCTGGATGCCTATGCCGGCCACCCCGCCCTGCTGACAACGGTGGCCGAGGAATACCGGCGCTGGCGGGAGCTGCGTCAACGCCTCGATGAGCTGCAGGCCAGTCACGCCCAGCGCGAGGACCGCCTCGAACTCCTGCGCTATCAGGTCGACGAGCTGCGGGCACTGGCGCTGGCGGAGGACGAGTTGCAACGACTGGTCGAGGAGCACGACCGTTTGGCCAACCTCAATCAGCTGCGCGAAGGCAGCCAGTCGGTCCTCGCCGCCCTCTCCGACGACGAGCAAGGCGCCCTGGCCGACGGACTGGAGCATATCGCCGCCGAGCTGGAACGGCTGCAGGGCTACGATGCAGCCCTCGGCGAGGTGGTGCAGATGGTGCGCGAGGCCGCGGTCCAGGCCAGCGAGGCCGGCCACGAGCTGCGCCGGTATGTCGAGGGCCTGAATCTCGACCCGCAACGGCTCGAGGAGGTGGATCAGCGCCTGGGCCTGATTCACGACCTGGCACGTAAACACCAGGTCAAGGCCGAGGCACTGATCGCCCACGGCGAGGCCCTGGAAAGCGAATTGGCCGAACTCGAAGGCGCCGGCGTGGCCCTGGAGGAGACCACCGCGGCCCTGGCCGCGTGCGAGGCCGCCTATGCCGCGGCGGCGCAAGAACTCGGCGCCAGCCGCCGGCGCGCGGCCAAGCGGCTGTCGCGCGCGGTCACGGAGAACATGCAGCGCCTCGGCATGGCCGAGGGTCGTTTCGAGATCGCCCTCACCGAGCAGGAGGGATTCTCCGCTCAGGGCGGCGAGCGCGTCGCCTTCCTCGTCAGCGCCAATCCCGGCCAGCCGCCGCAACCCCTGGCCAAGGTCGCCTCGGGCGGCGAGCTGGCCCGCATCAGTCTCGCCATCCAGGTCATCACCGTCAGCACGGGCCACATCCCCACCCTG
The DNA here is from genome assembly GCA_024762755.1 of Gammaproteobacteria bacterium. Taxonomy (GTDB): domain Bacteria; phylum Pseudomonadota; class Gammaproteobacteria; order SZUA-152; family SZUA-152; genus JANTGX01. The sequence continues at coordinate 3,434 of JANTGX010000029.1, read as the reverse complement.
ATCTTCGATGAAGTGGACGTGGGCATCGGAGGCGGCATCGCCGAGATCGTAGGGCGCCTGTTGCGCCGGCTGGGCGAGGAACGGCAGGTGCTCTGCGTCACCCACCAACCGCAGGTCGCCTCCCTCGCCCACCAACATCTGCTGGTGAGTAAGCGCAGCGACCGGCGCAGCACCGTCAGCCAGGTGGCGCCCCTGCAGGGCGAGGATCGCGTGGCAGAGGTCGCGCGCATGCTGGGCGGCCTGGAGATGACCGAGCAGACCCTGTCGCATGCACGGGAGATGATCGAACGTGGTCAGGCGCAGGACGACAGCGACTAGGACGAACCCGTCATCGATGGACGGTCAGTCGTTTTCCTTCTTCTGGCATTCCGGACAGATGCCATAGATATACAGGCTGTGATCGGTCATCTCATACCCGGCCTTGGCGGCGATGTCGCGCTGGCGCTGCTCGATCACCTCGTCCACGAACTCATCCACCCGGCCGCATTTGACGCACAGGAGGTGGTCGTGATGCCGCCCCCGACTGAGTTCGAATACCGACTGACCACTCTCGAAATGGTGGCGATCCACCAACCCGGCGCTCTCGAATTGGGTCAACACGCGATAGACGGTGGCCAGCCCCACGTCCTCGCCGGCCTCCATGAGGAGCTTGTAGATATCCTCAGCGGTCAGGTGGCTGGAGGCATTCGCCTCGAGCACGTCGAGAATCTTACGCCGCGGCAGGGTGGCCTTGAGGCCGGCATCTCTCAGTTCTTGGGTGCTCACCTGTGACTCCCTGGCAGGTCCTTCCGCCGGTATCCAGCCCCTGAGGAATCGGGTAACATGCGGCGCCTGTCCGGTCTTATTCTGTTGGAAATCATGCGTCGAACCTCATCATCTTCGAGACAGCCTTACGGGCTTTTGCGCGGACTCCTGCTGGCGAGCGGCCTGTTGCTGGCAGCCTGCACGGTGCACAAGATCGACGTACAGCAGGGCAATGTTATCACCCAGGAGATGCTCGAAACACTGACCCCGGGAATGGATAAGAAGCGGGTGCAGCTGCAGCTGGGTTCCCCCCTGCTACGTGACCCCTTCCACCCCGATCGTTGGGACTATGTCTACAGCTTTATCGCTGGCAATCGCGGATTGGAACAATCGGCCCATGTGGTGTTGTACTTCTCCGGCGACACATTAGAGAAGATCGACGTCATCAAACCGCCCCCGCGCGAAGCGGATGTACTCAAGCCCGAGCTGCGCGAGATCCAGCGCTGAGTCAGGCCTTACCCCCTCCCTTCTTCATCTTCTTGCCTTCCGCCGCGCGCTGTTTACGCACCTCTTTTGGGTCGGCGATGAGCGGTCGGTAGATCTCGACCCGATCGTGGTCACGCAATACCGTGTCCAGCTTGCTCAGCTTGCCGAAGATGCCCACCTTGTTCACCGACAGATCGATCTCGGGAAAATGCTCGCGAATACCGGAGAGCTCGATGGCCTCCCTGAGCGTGGTCCCCACGGGCACCTCAAGGGGGATGATCATCTGTCGATCGGGTCGCGCGTAGGCCACCTCGACGAGGATCTTCTCGTCACCCTCCCCGGCCGCTGCGCCGGTAGTCTCGGCCGGACCCGGTTGATCGGCATGGCTCGTCTCCGTGAGAGTCTCGTTGCTGCTTTCAGTTGCGTCCATAGACCGCCTCCGCGCGTCGAATAAAGGCATCCACCATTGAGTTGGCGATCTGGCTGAAGGCCGGCCCCATGGCCATGGCCAACAGTCGATTGGAGAAATCGTAATCGAGATCGAGCGACACCTTGCAGGCCCCCTCGTCCAGCGGCGCAAAACGCCAGAAACCGTGCAGATGCTTGAAAGGGCCATCGACCAGATTCATCTCGATCATCTTGCCCTTCTGCAGTCGATTGAGGGTGGTGAAGGTCTTGTTCAGGGCGCCGTAGGCAATGCGCACACTCGCGCGCACCTCGTCGTCGTTGCGCGACTGTTCTTCGGCCCCGCCACACCAGGGCAGGAATTCCGGATACCGAGCGATGTCGTCCACCAGGCGATACATTTGCTCGGCACTATAGGGCACCAGGGCACTCTTGCTGATCGTGGGCATGATGTGCGTACTTGAATGAGGCTGGCGGGTTCAGCCGCGACCGACTTCTCGGTCCAGCTCACCGCTGCGCAGGCGTTGCAGGTAATCGTCCAAGGCGCGCCGCACCCGGCCGCTGAGCAGATACAGCCCCAGCAGATTGGGAAAGGCCATGGACAACAACATCAAGTCACTGAAGTCGAGGATGTTGCTGGCGCTGGTCAGCGAGCCGACGACGACGAAGATGAGAAAGATGATCCGATAGGCCATGGAGGCCCGCTCGCCGAACAGATAGGTCCAGCAACGCTCGCCGTAATAGGACCAGGCGATCATGGTGCTGTAGGCGAACAGCACCACCGACACGGAGAGGATCACCGGGAACCAGGAGATCACCGAGCCGAAGGCCTTTGAGGTGAGCGCCGCGCCGTGGTTGGCCGCCACCAGGGGGGCGTATTCCGGATCCAGATAGACGCCGGTGATGACGATCACCAGAGCAGTCATGGTACAGATCACCACCGTGTCGATGAAGGGCTCCAGCAGGGCTACCATGCCCTGGCGAATGGGATAGGGCGTACGCGCCGTGGCATGGGCGATGGCCGCCGAGCCGATGCCCGCCTCACTGGAAAAGGCGGCACGCTTGAAGCCCTGGATGATCACGCCCAAGAGACCACCGAGACCGGCATCCAAGGTAAAGGCCTCGTGCACGATGAGGCCAAAGATGGCCGGCACCTCGCTGGCATGGGAGAGGATCACCCACAAGCAGGCCAGCAGATAGATGATCACCATGGTGGGCACGATGGCCTCTGCCGTGTGCGCGATGCGGCGGATACCACCGATGATCACCAGGCCGACGAAGAAGGCCATGATCACCCCGAACAGCCAGGGCTCGCTGCCGAACAGGGGAATGGACTGCTTCACTGCATTCAGCGACTGGCTCACCTGAAAGGCATTGCCACCGCCCAATGAGGCGCCGATGGCCAGTACACAGAACAGCATGGCCAATACCTTGCCGCTGCGCGCCCAGCCCCGCTCCGCCAACCCCCGCGAGAGGTATTCCATGGCGCCGCCCATGATGTGGCCATCGGGACGAACCTCGCGGTACATCTGCGCCAGCGTGGCCTCGGTGAACTTCACCGTCATCCCCAGCAGCCCGGCGACGATCATCCAGAAGGTGGCGCCCGGGCCGCCCACGCTCACGGCGATGGCCACACCGGCGATATTGCCCAGCCCCACGGTGGCGGACAGGGCGGTGGTCAGGGCCTGAAAGGGGGTCACCTCACCGACGTCGTCCGGCCGGCTGTAGCGCCCGCGCAGGATGGCGATGGAATGGTGAAACACCCGCACGTTGACGAAGCCCATGCGCAGGGTGAGGAA
>JANTGX010000028.1 GCA_024762755.1 Gammaproteobacteria bacterium | reverse complement strand
AGATGACGGTGACCCTGATCGCCCCCATCGCCATGGAAGAGGGCCTGCGCTTCGCCATTCGCGAAGGTGGCCGTACCGTGGGTGCCGGTGTGGTGTCCAAGGTCATCGAGTAAGAGGTCGTAAGATGTGCCGGCGTATCCGAATGGGTGCGGCGGCACAGGATAAGGTGTCCGCGGGATTGGCTCTTCGGGCATATACAAAGTGTTAGGCCAGTAGCTCAATTGGCAGAGCAGCGGTCTCCAAAACCGCAGGTTGGGGGTTCGATTCCCTCCTGGCCTGCCATCCTTAAGGGGTGGTCGCGCAGTGGAGTAGGCGCTAGAGAAGTCTATCTTGGACAAACTTAAATTAACGATTTCCGTGCTGCTGGTTGCTGCTGCGATCGGTGGCTTTTATTACTTTGGCGATCAGCCGGTCTGGCTGCGGGTCATCGGTCTGCTGGCGGTCGGCGGAGTCGCCTTTTTCATCGCCTTGCAGACCGAGGTGGGGCGTGCGGCCTGGGCCTTCCGGCGCGAGGCTATCATCGAGGCCCGTAAGGTCGTCTGGCCGACGCGCAAAGAGACGACCCAGACCACCATCGTGGTGTTGGTGGTGGTCATGATCGTGGCGGTCCTGCTGTGGCTGCTCGACATGTTCCTGGCGTGGGCCGTCCGCTTTCTGACCGGTTAAGAGGAAGACGATTCATGGCAAAGCGGTGGTATGTGATCCACGCCTACTCGGGATTCGAGCAGCATGTGAAGCGCTCGCTCGAGGAGCGTATCAAGCGCATGGGCATGGAGGATTACTTCGGCGAGATTTTGGTGCCGACCGAGGAGGTCGTCGAGATGCGGGAGGGTCAACGGCGCAAGAGTGAGCGCAAGTTTTTCCCCGGCTATGTTCTCGTACAGATGGAATTGAACGACGACACCTGGCACTTGGTGAAGGATGTGCCCAAGGTGCTGGGTTTCATCGGTGGTACCGGCGATCGTCCCTCACCCATCAGCGACAAAGAGGCCGAGGCCATCTTGAATCGCGTGCAAGAGGGTGTCGAGAAGCCGCGGCCCAAGGTGCTCTATGAGCCGGGCGAGATGGTGCGCATCACCGAAGGGCCGTTCAATGATTTCAACGGCGTGGTAGAAGAAGTGGACTACGACAAGAGTCGCCTGCGTGTATCGGTGCTCATCTTCGGTCGTTCCACGCCCGTGGAGTTGGAGTTCGGGCAGGTCGAGAAGGCCTGATCTGATCCATTTGCCGGCCGGAAATCCGGCCGTGCTGGTTTGGTCGTTTTACATCGGGGAGCCGCAAGGCGCTGGTACCCACTAAGGAGTGCATCATGGCAAAGAAGATCGAGGCCTATATCAAACTGCAGGTACCTGCAGGCCAGGCCAATCCCAGTCCGCCCGTCGGCCCCGCATTGGGCCAGCACGGCGTCAATATCATGGAGTTCTGTAAGGCGTTCAATGCGCAGACGCAGAGCCTCGAGCAGGGCATGCCCATCCCGGTGGTGATCACGGTCTATAGTGACCGCAGTTTCACCTTCATCACCAAGACGCCCCCGGCCTCCGTGCTGCTGAAGAAGGCTGCAGGTATCCCCAAGGGTTCGGGTGTACCGAACCGGGACAAGGTCGGCAAGGTCAACCGCGCCCAGTTGGAAGAGATCGCAAACGTGAAGATGCCCGATCTGACGGCGGCCGATATGGATGCCGCCGTGCGAACCATCGCCGGCAGCGCGCGCAGTATGGGTATCGAGACGGAGGGGGTTTGATCATGGCGAAGCTATCGAAGCGGTTTAAGGCCATTGAAGAGATGGTCGAGCATGGCAAGCAGTACGCCATCGACGAGGCTCTGGGCCTGCTCAAACAGATCCCCCATGCCAAGTTCGACGAGTCCGTCGATGTCAGCGTCAACCTGGGCGTCGACCCGCGCAAGTCTGATCAGGCGGTGCGCGGCTCTACCGTGCTGCCCAATGGCACCGGTAAGAACGTGCGTGTGGCCGTGTTTGCACAGGGCGCCAATGCCGAGGCCGCCAAAGAGGCCGGCGCAGACGTCGTCGGAATGGACGACCTCGCCGAAGAAGTGAAGAAGGGCAATCTCGACTTCGATGTGGTCATCGCCTCCCCGGACGCCATGCGCGTGGTCGGCCAGCTGGGCCAGATCCTCGGCCCGCGCGGGCTCATGCCCAACCCGAAGGTGGGTACGGTGACTCCCGATGTGGCTACCGCGGTGAAGAATGCAAAGGCCGGCCAGGTGCGTTATCGCACCGACAAGGCGGGCATCATCCACGCCACCATTGGCAAGGTGAGTTTCGACGTGGATGCCCTGCGCGAAAATCTCGAGGCGCTGCTCGGTGACCTGAACAAGGCCAAGCCGAGCTCGGCCAAGGGTGTTTATATGAAGAAGGTGACCGTCTCCAGCACCATGGGGCCGGGTCTCGCCGTCGATAAATCGACGCTGCCGGTCTAAACCGGGCGTCAACAGACTTTGGGGCATCCGGCCTGTCCGGATCGCCGTCAAAGACCGTCGGTGGGCATGCTGTCAGATGGCCTGCTCTTAAATGTGTCAAGACACGACCGGCGCAGAGGGTGTTGCCCAAGCATTTCTAGGGCCACCGTAGTGGTTGTCACCAGGCCTTCGGGTTCCGGTGATATTGGACGGATGCCTCGGCATCCGATGGTAAAACGACTGGAGGTATTTCAGTGGCTCTGAATCTTGAACAAAAGAAAGCAGTGGTCGCCGAAGTCGCCGCCGTCGCAGCAGAAGCGCATTCCGCCATCGCCGCCGAGTATCTCGGCCTGACGGTGGCGGACATGACCGAATTGCGTGCCAAGGCACGTGAGCAGGGCGTGTATTTGCGTGTGGTGAAGAACACCCTGGCTCGCCGCGCATTGGAAGGTACCGACTTCGAATGCATGGGCGAGGCCTTGGTGGGTCCGTTGGTGTTGGCCTTCTCGCAGGAAGATCCCGGTTCCGCTGCCCGCGTCATCTCCGATTTCAGTAAGGAGCATGACAAGTTGGTGGTGAAGCTGGTTTCCGTCGGCGGCAGGCTGCTCGAGGCAGGTGATATCAAGCGCCTTGCCGCAATGCCCACCAAGGATCAGGCCATCAGTCTTCTCATGGCGGTGATGAAAGCGCCGGTCGAGAAGTTGGCTCGTACCCTCAACGAGGTCCCGAGCAAGCTGGTGCGCACCGTTGCTGCGATTCGCGAGCAGAAAGAAGCGGCTTAATCGGGCTCGCCGCGAGGCGGCCCGTAAAACAACATATCGGCCTGTCGTCGTCTGCGGCGGGCAAACCGAAAGACTATAGGAGTTACTCCAATGGCTGTTAGCAAAGAAGAAATCCTGGACGCCATCGCCAACATGAGCGTGATGGAAGTTGTCGACCTGATCGAGGCGATGGAAGAGAAGTTCGGCGTCTCCGCCGCTGCTGCCGCCGTCGCCGTCGCCGCCCCTGCCGGCGGTGCTGAAGGTGCCGGTGCCGCCGAAGAGAAGACCGATTTCGACGTGGTCCTCACCGGCTTCGGCGACAACAAGGTTGCCGTCATCAAGGCGGTTCGTGCCATCACCGGTCTGGGCCTGAAAGAGGCCAAGGCGCTGGTCGAAGGTGCCCCCGCCCCGGTCAAGGAAGGCGTGCCGAAAGATGAAGCAGAAGAGATCAAGAAGCAGCTGGAAGAGGCTGGCGCCAGCGTCGAGCTCAAGTAAGCATCGCTTGATCAGCGTGATGTCCCGGGGCCGAATGCCCCGGGCAAACCTCTCGGTTTCGGTGGAGGCTGGTGACTTTCGTGTCACCGGCCTTTTGCCGCTCGCGGGGGATTGGTTGTTGACCGCCGGACGGTCTGACGAGAGTCGTGGACTATAGAGGAACTCAGATGGGCTACTCCTTCACTGAAAAGAAACGTATCCGCAAGGATTTCGGTAAATTCCCCAGCGTCATGGACGTGCCATACCTGTTGGCCATCCAGTTGGAGTCTTATCGCAAGTTCCTGCAAACCGGCCTGCACGCCGACCAACGCGGTGAGCACGGGCTACATGCGGCACTGAAGAGTGTATTTCCCATCGTCAGCTACTCCGGCAATGCGGCGTTGGAATATGTCGACTACCGCCTGGGTACGCCGACCTTCACCGTCAAGGAATGCCAGCTGCGCGGCATGTCCTACGCAGCGCCCCTGCGTGTCACGGTTCGCCTGGTGATCTACGACAAGGATTCCAAGGCCAATCCAAAGCCGGTGAAGGACATCAAGGAGCAGGAGATCTACATGGGCGAGGTGCCCCTGATGACGGACAACGGTACCTTCGTCATCAATGGCACGGAGCGCGTCATCGTCTCCCAGCTGCATCGCTCACCCGGTGTGTTCTTCGATCACGACAAGGGCAAGACCCATTCCTCGGGCAAGTTGCTCTATCACGCGCAGGTTATTCCCTACCGTGGTTCCTGGCTCGACTTCGAGTTCGATCCGAAGGACGCCGTGTTCGTGCGCATCGATCGTCGGCGCAAGTTGCCCGCCACGGTGATCCTGCACGCCTTGGGCTACACCAACGAAGACATCATCGGCATGTTCTTCGATACCGACCACTACAGCCTCGGTGAGGAAACCGCCGAGCTTACCCTGATCCCCGAGCGACTTCGTGGTGACACCGCCAATTTCGACATCGTGGTCGATGGCGAAGTGTTGGTAGAGAAGGGGCGCCGTATCACGGCGCGCCACATCAAGCAGATCGAAAAGGCCGGCCTGACGACCCTCACCGTGCCGTTTGAAAACTTGATTGGAAAGGCCGTGGCGCATGCCATCGTCGACAAAGAGTCCGGCGAGATCCTGGCACAGGCCAATGAAGAGATCACCGAAGAGTTGCTTGCGAAGCTGGTCGAGGCTGGGGTGAAGGAGTTCGATACCATCTTCACCAATGATCTGGATCGCGGTCCCTTTATCTCCGACACCCTGCGACTGGACACCACGACCAGTGATCTCGAGGCCCAGGTGGAGATCTACCGCATGATGCGTCCCGGCGAGCCGCCGACCAAGGATGCTGCCGAGACCCTGTTCAAGAACCTGTTCTTCAACAGTGATCGCTATGACCTGTCGGCCGTCGGCCGCATGAAGTTCAACCGCCGCCTGGGTCGGGGCAGGGATACCGGCATGGGTATCCTCTTCGATCAGCGCTATTTCTCGCACCAGATGGAGGCCAAGCTCAAACCCGCCGGCGACGACGCCGAGCTGCGCCTGGCCGATCTCTCGCCCTGGCCCGAGGTGCGCGACCTGGTCGCCGCGCAGGGCAAGGAGACGGTCACCTGGGGCGAACTGAACGAGATCATGGCCGCCGAGGGCAACGACATCGTCGATGTGCTGAAGACGCTCATCGACATCCGTAACGGGCACGGCGTGGTCGACGACATCGATCACCTGGGTAACCGCCGTATCCGTTCCGTGGGTGAGATGGCCGAGAACCAGTTCCGCGTTGGCCTGGTGCGTGTCGAGCGTGCGGTCAAGGAGCGCTTGTCTCTGGCCGAGAGCGAGGGCTTGATGCCGCAGGACCTGATCAACGCCAAGCCGGTATCGGCGGCGGTGAAGGAGTTCTTCGGCTCCAGCCAGTTGTCACAGTTCATGGATCAGAACAACCCGTTGTCCGAGGTGACCCACAAGCGGCGCGTCTCGGCCCTGGGCCCGGGCGGCCTGACCCGTGAGCGTGCGGGTTTCGAGGTGCGCGACGTGCATCCGACCCACTATGGTCGAGTCTGTCCCATCGAGACGCCGGAAGGCCCGAACATCGGTCTGATCAACTCGCTGGCCGTCTATGCGCGGACCAACGACTACGGTTTTCTCGAGACCCCCTACCGCAAGGTGGTGGACGGCAAGGTGACCGATCAGATCGAATACCTGTCGGCCATCGAGGAAGGTCAGTTCGTCATCGCCCAGGCCAACGTGGCCATGGATGCCGAAGGCCGACTGGTGGACGACCTGGTGTCTTGTCGGCACCAGAACGAGTTCACCATGTCCCTGCCCGATCGTGTGGACTATGTGGACGTCTCACCGCGCCAGATCGTCTCGGTGGCGGCGGCGCTGATTCCGTTCCTCGAGCACGACGACGCCAACCGCGCCCTCATGGGCTCGAACATGCAGCGCCAGGCCGTGCCGACCCTGCGTGCCGACAAGCCCCTGGTGGGCACCGGCATCGAGCGCACCGTGGCCATCGATTCGGGTGTCACCGTGGTGGCGCGCCGTGGTGGTGAGGTGGAGTCTGTGGATGCCGGGCGCATCGTGGTGCGCGTCAGCGACGAAGAGGCCGTGGCCGGTGAGCCGGGTGTGGACATCTACAATCTGACCAAGTACACCCGGTCCAATCAGAACACCTGTATCAACCAGCGGCCGCTGGTGCGTCCGGGCAACGTGGTGGCGCGCGGCGACGTGCTCGCCGATGGCCCTTCCACCGATCTCGGTGAGTTGGCCCTGGGGCAGAACATGCTGGTGGCCTTCATGCCCTGGAATGGCTACAACTTCGAGGATTCCATCCTCATCTCCGAGCGTGTGGTGCAGGAAGACCGTTTCACCACCATCCACATCGAAGAGATGACCTGCATGGCCCGCGACACCAAACTGGGGCCGGAAGAGATCACCAGCGACATTCCCAACGTGGGCGAGGGTGCGCTGTCCAATCTGGACGAGGCCGGCGTGGTGTATGTGGGTGCCGAGGTCAAGCCGGGCGACATCCTGGTGGGCAAGGTCACGCCCAAGGGCGAGACCCAGTTGACGCCGGAGGAGAAGCTCCTGCGTGCCATCTTTGGTGAGAAGGCCTCGGACGTGAAGGACACTTCCCTGCGCGTGCCATCCAGCATGTATGGCACGGTCATCGACGTGCGCGTGTTCACCCGTGACGGCGTGGAGAAGGACGCCCGCGCCCTGCAGATCGAGGCCGCCGACTTGGCCGCGGTGAAGAAGGACTTGCAGGACGAGTACCGCATCCTCGAAGAGGACATCTATCTGCGCGCAGAAAAGTTGTTGCTGGGCAAGGTGGCCGATGGTGGTCCCAATGGCCTGAAGGCCGGGGCCAAGGTGACCAAGACCTATCTCAATGATCTCGACCGGGTGAAGTGGTTCGAGGTGCGTCTGCGCAACGAAGAGGCCAACGAGCAACTCGAGAAGTTGAGTGAGCAACTCAAGAGCCATCGTGAGGAGATGGATGCCAAGTTCGAGGAGCAGCGCATCAAGCTGACCTCCGGTGACGACCTGGCGCCGGGCGTGCTGAAGATGGTGAAGGTCTATTTGGCCGTCAAGCGCCGCCTGCAGCCGGGTGACAAGATGGCCGGCCGTCATGGTAACAAGGGCGTCATATCGACCATCGTGCCGGTGGAGGACATGCCGCATACTCCCGAAGGGACGCCGGTGGATATCGTCCTCAACCCCCTCGGCGTGCCCTCGCGCATGAACGTCGGTCAGGTGCTGGAAACGCACCTGGGCTGGGCCGCACGTGGTCTTGGTCTGAAGTTGGGCAAGATGCTCGACAATCAGGGCAAGGTGAAGGAGTTGCGCCACTTCCTCGATGAGATCTACAACGGTGGCGAAGGCGTCAAGGTCGATCTCGGTGAGTTCTCCGATGACGAAGTGGTCGAGATGAGCGGTAATCTGCGCAAGGGTGTACCCATGGCCACCCCCGTGTTCGATGGTGTATCCGAGGACGAGATCCGACGCATGCTGAAACTGGCCGATCTGCCGGAGAGTGGTCAGACGCGTCTGGTCGACGGGCGTACCGGAGACCTCTTCGATCGCCCGGTCACCGTCGGTTACATGTACATGCTGAAACTCAACCACTTGGTGGACGACAAGATGCACGCCCGTTCCACCGGGCCGTACAGTCTGGTCACCCAGCAGCCTTTGGGCGGCAAGGCGCAGTTCGGCGGTCAGCGTTTCGGTGAGATGGAAGTCTGGGCGCTGGAGGCCTATGGCGCGGCCTATACCCTGCAGGAGATGCTGACGGTCAAATCGGACGACGTGGCCGGACGCACCAAGATGTACAAGAATATCGTCGACGGCGACCATCGCATGGAGGCCGGCATGCCCGAATCCTTCAATGTGCTGGTGAAGGAGATTCGTTCCCTCGGCCTCGATATCGAGCTGGAAGAAGACAAGTAGTCCGCGTCGTCGGCAACAGGTGGAGACAATATGAAAGACCTACTCAATATCCTGCGTAACCAAGTCGGACAGACGGATGACTTCGATGCCATCCGCATCGGTCTGGCTTCACCGGAAAAGATCCGTTCATGGTCCTTCGGTGAGGTGAAGAAGCCGGAGACCATCAATTACCGGACCTTCAAGCCCGAGCGCGATGGCCTGTTCTGCGCCAAGATCTTCGGCCCGGTGAAGGACTACGAATGTCTTTGTGGCAAGTACAAGCGACTCAAGCACCGCGGCGTGATCTGTGAAAAGTGCGGCGTGGAGGTGACCCTGGCCAAGGTACGTCGTGAACGCATGGGTCATATCGAATTGGCCAGCCCAGTCGCGCACATCTGGTTCCTCAAGTCCCTGCCGTCGCGCATCGGCTTGTTGCTGGATATGACCCTGCGTGACATCGAGCGGGTTCTCTACTTCGAGGCGTTTGTCGTCATCGACCCCGGCATGACCCAGCTCGAGCGTTACCAGTTGCTGTCCGACGAACAGTATCTCGAGGCCATCGAAGAATACGGCGACGAGTTCGATGCCCGCATGGGCGCCGAGGCGGTGTTCGAATTGTTGCGCTCCATCGACCTGCAGAGTGAGGTCGACACCTTGCGTGAGGAGATCGCGGCGACCAAGTCTGAGACCAAGTACAAGAAGTTCACCAAGCGTCTGAAGCTGATCGAGGCCTTCATCGAGTCGGGCAACAAGCCGGAATGGATGGTGCTGACGGTGTTGCCGGTATTGCCGCCGGAGCTGCGCCCACTGGTGCCGCTGGACGGTGGCCGCTTCGCCACCTCCGATCTGAACGACCTGTACCGTCGTACCATCAATCGTAACAACCGCCTGCGCCGCCTCCTGGAACTGAACGCCCCGGACATCATCGTGCGTAACGAAAAACGCATGTTGCAGGAATCCGTGGATGCGCTCTTGGATAACGGCCGCCGCGGCCGTGCCATCACCGGGTCCAACAAGCGCCCGCTGAAGTCCCTGGCCGACATGATCAAGGGCAAGCAAGGCCGCTTCCGTCAGAACCTGCTCGGCAAGCGCGTCGACTACTCCGGCCGTTCGGTCATCGTGGTCGGCCCGACCCTCAAGCTGCACCAATGTGGCCTGCCGAAGAAGATGGGTCTGGAGCTGTTCAAGCCCTTCATCTTCAGCAAGCTCGAATTGCGCGGCCTGGCGACCACCATCAAGGCGGCGAAGAAGATGGTCGAGCGTGAAGGCCCGGAGGTGTGGGATATCCTCGAAGAGGTGATTCGCGAGCACCCCATCATGCTCAACCGTGCACCGACCCTGCATCGCCTGGGCATCCAGGCCTTCGAGCCGGTGCTCATCGAGGGCAAGGCCATCCAGTTGCACCCGCTGGTGTGTACCGCCTTCAACGCCGACTTCGACGGCGACCAGATGGCCGTGCACGTGCCGCTGTCGCTGGAGGCGCAGTTGGAGACGCGCGCCCTGATGATGTCCTCCAACAACATCCTTTCGCCGGCCAATGGTGAGCCCATCATCGTCCCCTCGCAGGACGTGGTGCTGGGTCTCTATTACATGACCCGCGAACGCGTCAATGCCAAGGGTGAGGGCATGGTCTTTGCCGACATCAAGGAGGCGCGCCGCGCCCTCGACAATGGCGCGGTAGAGATCCATGCCAAGGTGAAGATCCGTGTCGATGACGTGGTACAGGACGAGAACGGCGACAATCAGACGGCGACCCGCTTGGTGGAGACCACCATCGGTCGCGCCATGCTGATGGAGATTATTCCACCGGGCCTCTCTATCGACCTGGTGAACCAGGAGATGACCAAGAAGGCCATCTCGCGCGTGATCAACGCCTGCTATCGCCGTGTTGGCCTGAAAGAGACGGTCATCTTTGCCGATCAACTGATGTACACCGGCTTTGGACAATCGACGCGGGCCTCGGTCTCCTTCGGTATCAACGACATGGTGATTCCGCAAGAGAAGCAGAAGATCATCGCCCGTGCCGAAGAGCAGGTGCGCGAGATCGAGAATCAATATGTCTCGGGTCTGGTGACCAATGGCGAGCGGTACAACAAGGTAGTGGATATCTGGTCGACCACCAATGACCAGGTGGCGCGTGCCATGATGGACACGCTCGGTTCCGAAGAAGTCGTGGATGCCGAAGGCCAGAAGGTCCGCCAGAAATCCTTCAACTCAGTGTTCATGATGGCCGATTCCGGCGCCCGTGGTAGTGCGGCGCAGATTCGTCAGCTCTCGGGCATGCGTGGCCTGATGGCCAAGCCGGACGGTTCCATCATCGAGACGCCGATCACAGCCAATTTCCGCGAAGGTCTGGACGTGTTGCAGTACTTCATCTCCACTCATGGCGCACGTAAGGGCCTGGCCGATACGGCGCTGAAGACCGCCAACTCCGGTTACCTCACCCGTCGCCTGGTGGATGTGGCGCAGGACCTTGTGGTGCAAGTGGAAGACTGCGGCACCGAGAACGGCTTGCTCATGCAGCCCTTGGTCGAGGGCGGTGATGTGGTCGAACCCCTGGCCGAGCGCGTGCTGGGCCGCGTGGCCGCCCGCGATGTACTCATCCCCGGTACCGATGAGGTGTTGGTGGAGGCCGGCACCTTGTTGGATGAGGAGCTGGTGGAAGTTCTGGAAAAGAACAGTGTGGACCAAGTGTATGTGCGTTCCTCCATCACCTGTGAGACCCGCTACGGCATCTGTTCCCAGTGCTACGGCCGCGATCTGGCTCGTGGCCACCGTGTGAACATCGGTGAGGCGGTCGGTGTTATCGCTGCCCAGTCCATTGGTGAGCCGGGTACCCAGCTCACCATGCGTACCTTCCATATTGGTGGTGCCGCCTCCCGTGCTGCGGCGGCCAACAGCATCGAGGTGAAATCGACGGGCACGATCCGCCTGCACAACATCAAGACCGTGCAGCGGGCCGACGGCATTCTGGTGGCGGTCTCCCGTTCCGGCGAATTGACGGTGCAGGACAGCCATGGCCGTGAACGCGAGCGCTACAAGGTCCCTTATGGTGCAGAGATCAATGCGCAGGAAGGCAGTGAAGTCACGGCTGGCTCTGTCATTGCCACCTGGGATCCGCATACCCATCCGGTGATCACCGAGGTGGCGGGAAACATTCACTTCAGCGACTTCATCGAGGGCGTCACCGTCCAGCGTGAGACCGACGAAGTGACCGGGTTGTCGAGCTTGGTGGTCATCGATCCCAAGCAGCGGTCCACTGCCGCCAAGGACCTTCGTCCGATGGTCAAACTGGTGGATGACGAGGGTAATCCGCTATTCCTCAAGGGTACGGAGATCCCGGCCCAGTATGTATTGCCGGCTGGGGCCATCGTGGTCGTCGAAGACGGTGCCAAGGCGAACATCGGTGACGTCATCGCGCGCATTCCCCAGGAATCGTCGAAGACCCGTGATATCACGGGTGGTCTGCCGCGTGTGGCCGAGCTGTTCGAGGCGCGCAAGCCGAAAGAGCCGGCCATCATGGCTGAGATCTCCGGCATCATCTCCTTCGGCAAGGAGACCAAGGGCAAACAGCGCTTGGTGATCACGCCGCCCGAAGGAGAGGCACATGAAGAGCTGATCCCGAAGTGGCGCCACATCACGGCCTTCGAAGGTGAGCACGTGGAGCAGGGTGAGGTGATCGCCGATGGCGCGCCGGACCCCCATGACATCCTGCGTCTGCTGGGTGTCGAGGAACTGGCCACCTATATCTCCAACGAAGTGCAGGAGGTCTACCGTCTGCAGGGCGTGAAGATCAACGACAAGCACATCGAGGTCATCGTGCGGCAGATGCTGCGTCGAGTCGAGATCAAGGACCCCGGAGACAGCAAATTCCTCAAGGGCGAGCAGATGGAAAAGGCGCGCCTGCTGGAGGAGAACGAAAAGCTCATCGCCGAGGGCAAGATGCCCGCGACCTATGTGCCCATGTTGCTCGGCATCACCAAGGCCTCTCTGGCCACCGAGTCGTTCATTTCGGCGGCCTCGTTCCAGGAGACTACGCGTGTTCTCACCGAGGCATCGGTGGCGGGTAAGGTCGACCACCTGCGTGGACTCAAGGAAAACGTCATCGTCGGTCGTCTGATTCCTGCCGGTACCGGCCTCGCCTACCACGAAGAGCGTCGTCGAGCTGCTATGCCGACCGAACTGCCCAAGGTCGAGGAGCAGGCTCCCGAAGAGGTCGTGGCCGCCGAAGTGAGCCCGGATGATGCTGCTGGAGCCGAAGGGGCGGCGGAGTCATAGGTACGCGCAAAGCCCCGGGAAATAATCCTTTTCGGGGCAGGCGCAGGCTTGACAGCACGGCATCATGCGCCTAAAATTCGCGCTCTTTTGAACAGGCGGGCTTTCCCGCCTGTACTTTATTCAAGGGTTGGAGCAAGTCTAAATGCCAACGGTGAACCAGCTAGTCCGCAAGGGTCGGGCACGCCAAAAAACGAAAAGCAACGTACCTGCGCTGGAGGCCTGTCCGCAGCGCCGTGGCGTTTGCACTCGTGTCTACACGACGACGCCGAAGAAGCCGAACTCGGCGCTGCGCAAAGTCGCTCGTGTTCGGCTGACCAATGGCCAGGAGGTCACTACCTATATCGGTGGTGAGGGGCATAACCTTCAGGAGCACTCGGTGATCCTGATTCGCGGTGGTCGTGTGAAGGATTTGCCGGGTGTGCGCTATCACACGGTGCGCGGCAGCCTCGATACATCGGGCGTGACGGATCGCCGTCAGGGTCGATCCAAATATGGCGCCAAGCGTCCCAAGGTTTGATTCGAATTTCATATTTCAGGTTTTTCGCCGCTTCAAGGTTGAGTGATCAGAATGGCTAGAAGAAGAGTTGCTGCAAAACGTACCGTGTTGCCCGATCCCAAGTTCAAGGATCAGACCGTCGCCAAGTTTGTCAATATGCTGATGCTGGACGGCAAGAAGTCTGTCGCCGAGCGCGTGGTCTATGGCGCGCTGGATCAAGTGGTCGAGCGGACCAAGGGCGAGCCCGTGGAGATGCTGACCAAGGCGCTGGACAATATTCGTCCCATGGTCGAGGTGAAGTCTCGGCGCGTCGGTGGCGCGACATACCAGGTGCCCGTCGAGGTGCGAGCCGAGCGTCGCGTGACCCTGGCAATGCGTTGGTTGGTTGAGGCGGCGCGCAAGCGCGGCGAGAAATCCATGGATCGCCGATTGGCTGGTGAGATTCTGGATGCCGTAGAGAATCGCGGTTCTGCGGTCAAGAAGCGTGAAGATGTTCATCGCATGGCCGAGGCCAACAAGGCCTTCTCGCATTACCGTTGGTAAGCTTGAAAATTTAAAACGAATTCCTCTGAGAGAATAAGTCGTGGCACGCAAAACACCAATCGATCGTTATCGGAATATCGGCATCATGGCTCACATCGATGCCGGTAAGACGACCACCACTGAGCGCATCCTCTTCTATACGGGCATGTCGCACAAGATTGGTGAGGTGCACGATGGTGCTGCCACCATGGACTGGATGGAGCAGGAGCAGGAGCGTGGTATCACGATCACCTCCGCGGCTACCACCTGTTTCTGGGAGGGTATGGATCGTCAATACCCCCAGCATCGTGTGAACATCATCGATACCCCCGGGCACGTGGATTTCACGATCGAGGTCGAGCGCTCGTTGCGCGTTCTGGACGGGGCCTGTGCCGTTTTCTGTGCCGTGGGTGGTGTCGAGCCTCAGTCCGAGACCGTATGGCGTCAGGCCAACAAGTATGAAGTACCGCGCATGGCTTTCGTCAACAAGATGGATCGCTCTGGCGCAGATTTTTTGCGCGTCGTGGATCAGTTGCGCGAGCGTCTCGGTGCCAATGCCGTTCCATTGCAGTTGAATATCGGCGCCGAAGAGGGTTTCGAGGGTGTGGTCGATCTCATTCGCATGAAGGCCATCTATTGGAATGAGGCTGACATGGGTGCCACCTATGAGGAGCGTGACATTCCGGCAGAGCTTCAGGACACCGCCGATGAGCTGCGTGAGCAGATGGTCGAGGCCGCCGCTGAGGCCAACGATGACTTGATGGAGAAATACCTCAATGAAGGCGAGTTGAGCGCGGAAGAGATTCGTCAGGGTTTGCGTGTGCGGACGCTGGCCAACGAAATCGTGCCTTGCCTGTGTGGTAGTGCGTTCAAGAACAAGGGTGTCCAGGCGATGCTGGATGCCATCGTGGAATTCATGCCATCGCCGCTCGACGTTCCGCCGATTACGGGCATTCTTGATGATGCGGCGGAGACGGAGGCCGAGCGGCATGCGAGCGACGACGAGCCGTTCGCTGCGCTGGCCTTCAAGATTGCTACGGATCCTTTTGTGGGTACGCTCACCTTCTTCCGTGTCTATTCCGGCGTGGTGAATTCCGGTGATTCCGTCTACAACCCGATCAAGTCGAAGAAGGAGCGCTTTGGGCGCATCGTGCAGATGCATGCCAATTCTCGCGAAGAGATCAAGGAAGTGCTGGCCGGTGATATCGCAGCTGCGGTCGGTCTGAAGGATGTCACTACCGGTGACACCCTTTGTGATCCGAACAATATCATCACGCTCGAGCGGATGGAGTTCCCTGAGCCGGTCATTTCCGTGGCCATCGAGCCGAAGACGAAGCCCGACCAGGAAAAGATGGGCGTAGCGCTGAGCAAGCTGGCCCAGGAAGATCCTTCTTTCCGTGTTCACACCGATGAGGAGTCGGGTCAGACGATCATTTCTGGTATGGGTGAATTGCATCTCGAGATCATCGTCGACCGTCTAAAGCGTGAGTTCAAGGTCGAGGCCAATGTGGGTGCGCCGCAAGTCGCCTATCGCGAAACGATCCGTAAGAGCGTCGAGGCCGAGGGCAAGTTTGTCCGTCAATCCGGTGGTCGCGGTCAGTATGGTCATGTTTGGTTGCGCCTCGAACCGCAAAAGCCTGGCGATGGCTATGAGTTTGTCAACGACATCGTCGGCGGTGTCGTGCCGCGCGAATACATCGGCGCTGTCGACAAGGGGATCCAGGAGCAGATGGAGAACGGTGTCATAGCCGGCTTCCCGGTGGTCGATGTGAAGGTCACCCTGTTCGATGGTTCGTATCACGATGTCGACTCCTCTGAAATGGCATTCAAGATCGCCGGCTCCATGGGTTTCAAGAATGGTGCGAGCAAGGCCGACCCGGTTCTTCTCGAGCCTATCATGCAGGTCGAGGTGGTGACGCCTGAGGACTACATGGGTGATGTGATGGGTGATCTCAATCGCCGTCGCGGCATTCTGCAGGGTATGGATGATGGTGTGGCTGGTAAGGTCATTCGTGCAGAGGTGCCGTTGGCAGAGATGTTTGGCTACGCAACTGATTTGCGCTCTGCCACCCAGGGCCGCGCCACCTACTCGATGGTGTTTGCGAAGTACGCTGAAGCGCCGGCCAGTGTCGCAGAAGCCGTGATCAAGAAAGCATCCTGAATTTAGATTGGTTAATTTTGAGATAAGGGGTTAGCACCGTGTCCAAAGAAAAATTTGAACGAACGAAACCGCATGTAAACGTGGGCACCATCGGTCACGTCGACCATGGCAAGACCACGCTGACGGCCGCGCTGAC